>DASXWF010000864.1:0-9356 GCA_036503835.1 Polyangiaceae bacterium
CTTTCTTCATGACGGTCTCCGGATTTTGGATGCCGCGGTCGAGCCCATGGCTCCCGCGCTAAGCTCTCGGTTGCTCTTGAGAGAGTGCTTGCACCTAGCGGGCTGCTTGTTTCTGGAGTGTTTCTCGCAGAAGTCTCGCGGGTAGGTTGTCCACAGCCTCGATATCACTCTGTTTTTTACGCTGTGGCCGCTGGTTTCGCCTTCCTGGGCTGACTTTTCGTCCAAGCGTTACAAAACAGCCTCGCACCGGCAGGTTCAGGCCGGCAGCCCGCTCCTCCGCAGCCCCAATTTCGGCTCCGGCCGCGTTCGTCCTGACAGTTGCCGGCGGTGGCGCGGTTATCCAGAGCGTTTCCACAGGCCTTTGGTCCGGTTTTTCTCGAGCGCGAGAGTAGTGAGTCGGCCAGGTGGCCGACATTCCAGGTCGGTTATGTTACGTGTCTCGAAGAGAGGGCCGTCGGGCCCGCAATGACCGCGCCGCGCTGATGGCTGTCCAGAACAAGTCCAACGTTCCTGTCGGCACCGTGCTCGAAGGGAAGTTCCGCATCACCCGCGAGATCGGTCGCGGGGGGATGGCCGCCGTCTACGAGGCGGAAAACGTCGACATCGGCAAGCGCGTCGCCGTGAAGATCCTCGCGGCCGAGCTCATCACGTCGCGTGTGGTGCGCGAGCGCTTCATCCGCGAGGCCCGCGCCGCCTCCGCCGTCAGAAGCCCCCACATCTGCGACGTGTACGACTCCGGCATGTACGAGGAGCGCCCGTTCCTCGTGATGGAGCTGCTCGAGGGCGAGAGCCTGTACGACATGCTCACGCGCCTGCGGCGGCTCGATGTCCCGACCGCGCTCACCGTCGCGGTCCAGACCTCGCGCGGCCTCGGCAAGGCGCACGAGGCGAACATCGTTCATCGTGACCTGAAGCCCGAGAACATCTTCGTCAGCCGCGACGAGTACGGCGCGCTGAACGTCAAGCTGCTCGACTTCGGGCTCGCCAAGTTCTACGAGCCCACGAACGACGGCGATCCGAAGACGGCGCGGCTCACGCGCGAAGGCGCGCTCTTCGGTACGCCGGCGTACATGAGCCCCGAGCAGGCCAAGGGGCAGGGCGAGGTCGATCTCCGCTCGGATCTCTGGGCGCTCGGCTGCATCGTGTACGAGTGCTTGACGGGGCAGACGGTGTGGAGCGTCGAGCAGGGCGTCGCGATGATCCTCGCGCAGGTGGCGAGCGCGCCCGTGCCCCGCCCGTCGCGCGTCCGTCCGGACTTGCCGCCCGGGTTCGATGCCTGGTTCGGAAGGGCGCTCGATCGCGATCCGGCTCGGCGCTTTCAGACCTCGCGCGAGCTGGCCGAGACGCTGGAGGTCGCGCTCGCTCCCGACCAGGCGCCGCGCTCTGCGATCGCGAGCGTGCACACCGAGGCGGAAGGGGCGCACATCGACGAGCTCATCGCGCACTCGGGAGCGGCGCGCCCGGGCGAGCTCGGGGCGGGCGACATCCTGGCCGAGCCCGATCCGAACTCCGACGGCATTACGCCCGAGCCGGTGGTGCGTCCCGAGCGCAGGTCGAGCGGCGTCTGGCCGCTGCTCCTGGTCGCGGCCGTGGTGCTCGGCGGCTACGCGGTGTGGCTGAAATTCCTGCACCCACCGGGAGAAGGCGGGAAGGGGGCCGCCACCCCGCGCGCGACCGCGAGCGCCTCGGCACGCGGCCAGAAACCGCGCCCCCCCGCGACCGACCCGGACCTGGAGCCGTTCGCCCTCATGGCGCGCGAGGGGCAGGCGCTCTTCGACAAGGATCCGAAGGCGGGCATCGAGAAGTTCAAGTCCGCGTACGCGCTCGGCTCGGCGGCGCCTGCTCGCTCGCTGCTCTCGCACGCGAGCGTCGCGGTCGAGGAAGCGACCCGCGGCGGGTGCCGCGTCGCCGCGATCGCGCGCCCGCGGCCGTTCGAGCTCGACCAGGCGGTCGCGTCGCCGGTGATCCGCCGCACGAGCGAGGGCGTGTTGCTCGGCTGGGTCGACAATCACGCGGATTCGAAGAAGCGCCAGGCGCACGTGGTGCTGCTCGACGAGGCCCTGCGCCGGAACGCCGAGCCGCTCGCGGTGACGCCGGAGGCGAGCAACGTGCAGGACCTCGAGCTCAAGGTCGACGGCGACAAGGTCGTGCTGCTCTACTCGGACGAGGCGGGCAAGCAGCACGGCATCTTCGCGCGCCAGCTCGGCGCCGACGGCCGCATCGCGAGCCCCGCGCGCCGCATCGCGCGCGTCAAGCCCGCCGACCCCGGGCTCGCGCTCGTGCCGATCGGCGACGGCAGTTACTTCGCCGTGTGGGTGGAGGAGCTCCGCGACGGCGCCACCGACATCATGGTGCAGAAGCTCGCGGCCGGGCTCGATCCGCTGGGCGAGCCGAAGCGGCTGACGGCGCTCGTGCCGCTCAAGGGGCTCCCGACGCGGGCGGCGTCGGTCGATGCGGTGGTCGCCCGCGGCGAGCTGTTCGTGTCGTTCGCGCTCGAGCTGCCCGGACAGCGCGAGCAGGTGAGTCTCTTGAACGTCCCGCTCACCGCGATCGCGACGGGCAAGGGCATCGAGCCGGTGCGGCCGAAGAAGGGCCAGCCTCACACCGATCAGGTGCTCGGCACGCTGCGCACGATCGCGAAGGTGGTAGGTCGCGTGCCCCAGCCGCGCCTCTCGTGCGGCCAGGAAGGCTGCCTCGTCGCCTGGGACGAGGAGAAGGGCGGAGCCTCGGTCGCGTTCCTGCAGCACGGCAAGACGCAGCCGCTCTGGCATCGCCAGTTCGCCGAGAAGGGGTCGCGCCCCGCGGTCCTCGGGGACGAGAGCGGCAGCGCCATGGCCTGGTACGAGGATTCGCGGCTGCGGCTGGCGTCGCTCGGGCGCGACGGCTTGCGTACGCCGAGCGTCGTGAATCGCGTGACCGGTTTCCAGCCGTCGCCGGCGCTCGCGCGCGGCGCCAAGCCCGGCGAGTGGCTGCTCGCCTGGCGTGACTACGAAGCCGGGCACCTCGAGCTTTTCGCGCTCAGGGCTGAGTGTCCATGAAACAACCGAAACCCGATCGCTCCGCTGCGCTCGCGGCACCCGCCTCGCACGGGCTCGCTTTCCCCGCGCGGCTCTCGCTGCGCCGCACTCCGATCGCCACCGGGCGCATGCTGCTCGCGCCCATCGACGCGACCGACGGTCCGGAGCTCTGGGAGGCGGTCGAGGGCTCGCGCTGGCACCTCGAGCGCTGGCTGCCGTGGGTGCCGTTCAACTCCTCGCCGGAAGCGAGCCTGCGCTACGCGGAAGCTTGCGCCGTCGATTGGGACGCCGGACGCGCGGCGCGCTTCGCGGTGCGCGATCGCGCGAGCAACGAGCTGCTCGGCGTCGTCGGCCTCGATTCGTGCGTGCACCTGCACCGCTCCTGCGAGCTCGGCTACTGGCTGCGCCGCGAGTTCACGGGGCGCGGGCTGATGACCGAGGCCGCGCGTGCCTGCCTCGAGTTCGCGTTCCAGCGCATGGGTGTGCACCGCGTGCGCTGCGCCGCGGCGACCGACAACGCGCCGAGCCTGCGCGTCATCGCTCGCTTGAACCTCCGCTTCGAAGGCATCGCACGCGAGGCGGAGTGGGTGGGCTCTCGCTGGCTGGACCATGCGCTGTTCGCCAAACTCGAGACCGATCCGTAGAGCTCGGAGGCCGGGCGAGCCGCGCTCCAGCACGGGAGTCGGCTGAGTGCGGCTCCGACTGCGCCTGCGCTGGCCGCCGTTTCCGGTGCTCGCGCCGGCCCTGGTGGTCGTGGTGGGCGTGCTCGGGGCGCTCGGTATCGGCACGCTCGGCCTGCGCGAGCTCCGCCAGCAGGGGGAGCGCTCGGCGATCCGGAACGGCGAGCTCCTGGCGAAGATGCTCGCCGCGCGGCTGGGCGTGACCCCCGCCGAGGAACGGCTGGCGCTGCTCGAGCGCGCGGCGCTGCGCTCGGGCGGCGAGCTCCTGCTCGTGACGGACGAGGGTACGGTGCTCCTCGACGCGACGCGCGGCGTGGGCGGGCGCCAGGCGATCCTCGGATTTTTGGCGGCGGGAGAAGGCGAGGCGACCACGGGGCTCGGCCCGGCGCGCTTCCACGCGCAGCGGTTGCCGCGTCCCTCGCAGCGGCTCTGGCTGATCGCGTTCGTCGGTGCGCCCGAAGCCCCGTTCGCGACGAGCTCGCTCATCCGCAGCGTGGCGGCGCTCACGGCGCTCTTGATCGGCGCCGCCGCGCTGGTCGCGTTCGCGCTCGCGCGCGACGTGCACGTCGACGTGCGTTCGGTGCGGGCGCGCATCGCGCTGATGGCGCGCGCCCGGAACGAGCCCGCCGGGCAGCGCATCCCGGTCGGCTCCGTCGACCAGGTAGGGCTGCTCGCGAGCGCCTTCAACGTGTTGGTCGATCGCTTCGCGGCCGCCGAGCTCGCGTATCGTCAGGATCTGAGCGGCGCGCTCGCCTACGACCGCGAGCGCAGCGCGTTTCTCGCGGCGCTCTCGCACGAGCTTCGCACGCCGCTCAACGCGATCCTCGGGTTCACGGACGTCCTCTTGTCGGAGGTGGACGGGCCGCTCGGCGACGAGGCGCGGGAAGCGCTCGCGGTCGTGCGCAGCAGCGGCGGGCACCTGCGCGCGCTGATCGACGACATCCTCGACCTGTCCGCGCTCGAGTCGGGCGAGCTCAAGCTGAGCCAGAGCGTGCTCGACGTGTTCACGGTCGTTCACGACGTGGTGCGGGAGGCGCGCGTCGGCGCGGAGGCCAAGGGTCTCGGCCTCGCGCTCCAGGGCAACACGACCTTCGCCTGGGCGGATCCGCGGCGGCTCCGGCAGATCGTCGGCAACGTGGTGGGAAACGCGATCAAGTACACGGAGGAAGGCGGCGTGTCCGTGCGCGTCACCGAGGCGCCGAACGAGGTGAGCATCTGGGTGATCGACACGGGGCCCGGCATCGCCGCCGAGGAGCACGAGGCGATCTTCGAGGAGTACTGGCAGTCGAGCGCGGCGCGTACCCGGCGCGCCGGGACCGGCCTCGGGCTCGCGATCACGCGCAGGCTCGTGGCGATGCACCGCGGGCGCATCGAGCTCAGGAGCGAGCTCGGTCGCGGCTCGTCCTTTCGCATCGTCATTCCGAGCGAGCCTTCCTCCGACCGCCTGCGCGACACGTCGCGTTCGCGCGCGTCGCGGCCGCCGCCGTCGGAGCGCCCCGCGTCATGAACCCGGCTGCGTCGCATCTGATCCGCCGCGTGCTGGCCTGGCAGCTCGCGTTCTCGGGCTTCGCGGGGCTGCTCGTGGCGCTGCTCGCGCCGCGCCTGCTGCTGCTGGGCGGCGCCGTCGCGTTCGAGGGCGCCCTCGCCCTCGGCGCCGGCGTGTGCGCGGGCGGACTCGCGGGCACCTTAATCAGCGGGCTGCGGCTGCATCGCTACCGCTTTCCGCTGATGGCGATCGCGGTCGGGTCGCGCGCGGTCGAGGCGCACGAGCTCTTCGCGCTCGGCGAGGAACCGCGGCGGACGCTGCTCGGCTGGCTCGTACCCTCGGCGATCGGGGCGGGACTCGCGACGATTCTGTTCGCGCCTCACACCATCGACGGGGCGACCGGTGTCACGCTCTGCCTGCTCGGGCTCGCCATCGTTTCGGCCGCGTCGCTGCCGTTGTTCGTGCTCCTGCGCACGAACTTCGCGCGCGCGCTGCTGCTCGCTCCGCCCGAGGTGATGCGCGAGGTGGTCGAGGACGCGGAGCGGCTCGGGCGCATCAATCGGAGCCTCTCGCGCCGCATGGTGGTGGCGGTGACGCTGCCCGTCGTGTGTCTGGCGCTCGGCGCGCTGCTGATCGTCGCCGCGCACGTGCGGCGCGCGGACGAACGCGGGCGCGAGGAAACCGCGCGGCTCTTGTCGCGCGCGGTCCTCGAGGCCGGCCCGGGCCTCAACCCCACGGCCGGCATCGACGACGCGCTCGTGCAGGCGCGCGCCCTCGGCTTTTACGCGTACATCCAGCCGGACGAAGACGAGTACCGCGTCGAGCACGGCAAGGCCGGGCAGCTGATCGTGACCACGCCGCTCGATCGCGGCGCCGTCAGCATGGAATTTTCGGGCTTCACGGTGGACGTGGTGAGCCCGTCCGCGCTCCTGGTCGCGCTCGCGGCGGTGGCGGTGGCGGCGCTGCTCGGCCTCCTGCTCGGGCGCGCGCTCGGTCAGGATCTGACCGTCGCCACGCGCGAGGTGCGCGGGCTCGGAACCCAGGCGGTGATCGAGGGCGCTCGGCCCGTCGTGCGCTCGGCGCGGTTTCGCGTGGTCGCGCAGCTCGCCGCCGCGATCGCGCGCCTGGCCGGTCGGTTTCGCGTGTTCGCGCTGGCTCAGGAGCGCGCGATCGAGGCGCGCAACTCCGCCGCGCGCATGCGCGGCCTGTTCTTCGCGAGCGTGAGCCACGACCTGAAGAGTCCGCTCAACGCGATCCTCGGGTTCACCGAGCTCGTACGGCGCGCGCAGCCCGTGACGCCGGGACAGGCCGAGAGCCTCGCGTTGATCGAGCGGCGCGGCCGCGAGCTCCTCGCGATGATCGAGACCATCCTCGACGCCGCGCGCGTGGAGGCCGGCCAGCTCACGCTCGTGCTCGACGACCTCGACGCGCAGAGCGTGCTGGAACAGGCGGTCGCCAAGGGCCGGGATCTGGTCGGCGATCGCGAGATTCAGGTCGTTCTGGAGATGGCGCCGGGCATGCCGCGCCTGAAGGTAGACCGCGTGCGGCTCTCGCGGGCGCTCGCGACGTTCGTGGCTTCGGCGCTGCGCGAGGCCGTGGGGTCGAGCGTGCGCATCGTGGTCGGGATGGAGCCGGATCAGCGCGTGCGCATCGAAATCGAAGTCCCCGGCGAGCGCTACCGCACGAGCGAGATCGCGACGGCGCTCGATCCGCCGCGTGCTCCCGGCGAGGCGCCGCACCGCGGGCTCGCGCTCGCCCTCAGGCTCGGCCGTTCGATCATCGAGCTGCACGGCGGCGACGTGGCGCTCGTGGATCGTCCCGGCGCGGGCTCGTTCTCGCTCCACTTGCCCGCGAGGTCATGAGAGGATACGAAACAACCGAAACCGCGCCGATGCCGAAGAAGAAGCTCGAACCCGCCAACGACACCGCTCCGCCGGAACGAAAGGGCGCGCTCGGCGCCTCCGAGCAGAGCGAGGACGAGCGCTTCGATCGCGTCTTTCGCCCGACCTCCCTCGACGAGTTCGTCGGTCAGGACCAGCACCGGCAGAATCTGAAGGTCTACGTGGAGGCCGCGCGCCGGCGCGGCGAGCCGCTCGATCACGTGCTTTTGTGCGGACCGCCCGGCCTCGGCAAGACCACGCTCGCGCACATCCTCGCCAAGGAAATGGGCACCCAGATCTCGATCACGAGCGGTCCCGCGGTCGAGCACAAGGGCGCGCTCAACGGCATGTTGACGCGACTCGAGCGCTCGGACGTGCTGTTCATCGACGAGATTCACCGGCTCTCGGCGACCGTGGAGGAGGCGCTCTACCCCGCCGTCGAGGATTTTCGCATCGACGTGATGGTGGGCGAGGGCGCCTACGCCGAGAGCCTCACGGTCGACATCAAGCCGTTCACGCTGGTCGGCGCGACCACGCGTACGGGTCTCTTGACCAAGCCCTTGCAGGAGCGCTTCGGCGTCACGCTGCGCCTCGATTTCTATCCCGTCGAGGACCTGGAGCGCATCGTGCTGCGCAGCGCACGCCTGCTCGGCGTGCCGTGCGACGCGGAAGGCGCGCGAGCGCTCAGCCAGCGCGCGCGCGGGACGCCGCGCGTCGCCAACCGCTTGCTGCGCCGCGCCCGCGATTTCGCGGAGGTCGAGGGCAAGGGCCGCATCGATCGCGCCATCGTGGAGCTCTGCTGCGAGCGCGTCGGCGTGGACGAGGCGGGGCTCGACGAAATGGACCGGCGCCTGCTCGGCATCCTGATCGACCACTACGACGGCGGCCCGGTGGGCGTCGAAACGCTGGCCGCGGCCATGGCCGAGCCCCGCGATACGATCGAAGACGTGTACGAGCCGTACCTCTTGCAGCAGGGATTCCTCGGGCGTACCCCGCGCGGGCGCGTCGCCACGCGCAAGGCCTTCGAGCACCTCGGCAAGCAGCCGCGGCCGACCACCCAAGGGAACCTCTTCTGACATGACCGCCGCCTCCGCTACCGCCACCGCGCCCGCGGCCGCCTTCGCGCAGAGCCCGGCCAAGGAACCCTGGTCCTCTCCGGGCACGGGCGAGCGCGCCCGCACCGGCATCGCGCTCATCCACGGCTTCACCGGGAGCCCGGTCTCGCTGCGCCCGCTCGCGGAGATGCTGGCGTCCGCGGGCTTCAGCGTCGAGCTGCCGCGCCTCCCGGGCCACGGCACGACCTGGCGCGACATGATTCCGACTCGCTACGACGATTGGCGCGCGCACGTCGTCGCCACGGTCAAGGGGCTCAGGGCCCGCACCGATCGCGTCGTGCTGCTCGGCCTGTCGATGGGCGGCACGCTCTCGCTCGACGTCGCGAGCGGCGGCGGGGCCGACGTGGCCGGCGTCATCAGCATCAACGCGCAGATCCTCGACCGCCAGGGCGTCATCGTGAAGCTCGGCCCCTACCTGGAGAAGGTCCTGCCGCTCGTGCCCGCTTCCCTGGCCGGCCTGATCAGGAACGACATCGCCAAGCCGCACACGCCCGAGCACGCCTACGCCTGGGTACCCTCCGCGGCGGGCAACTCGCTCCTGCGCGCGCTGCCTCGGGTACGAGGCCAGCTGGCTCACGTGCCGTGCCCGGTGCTCGTGATGTATTCCCCGAACGATCACAGCGTCTCGCCCGCCAATTCGCGGGCGCTCCTGCGGCTGATCCGCTGCCCGGAGCTCGACGAGCTCGTGCTCGAGCGCTCGTACCACGTCGCCACGCTCGACTACGATCAGGAGCTGATCCTGGAACGGGCGATACAGTTCGCCGATCGGCTGCGGAACGTGGGGCGGGCATGATGCGGGCACCGTGAAAGTTCGCGCCGTCGCGGTAGCGTCCGAGCGCAGCAACGCGATCGGCACCGTCGAGCTCGAGTGCACGCCGCACGGGCTCGTGCTCGTGCACCTCGGCGTCGGCGCTTTCAGCGAGGACTACGCGCCGGGGGCGCTCACGAGCGGCACGCGCGTGCTCGTGCCCTGGGCGGCGTTCGAGACGGCGGTCGTCGAGGGCGAGCGCCTGTTTCTGGCGTTCGACCCGGCGCTCAGCCCGCACCATCGCCTGTTGCTCTCGAACTTCTCGAGCGGACGTAGCGTCGAGCCGCGCACGCTCCGCCGCCAGCGCGCGGTCGTGCGCGCGGGGGCCTTCGGCTTCGCGCTGCTCGCCGGCGTGGTCGCGGCCGTGCTC
>DASXWF010000865.1:0-3338 GCA_036503835.1 Polyangiaceae bacterium
CGGGAAACGCTGGGACGACGAGTGCCGGTAGCGGGGGCTCCGGCGCGACGGCTGGGTCGGACACCAACCCGTGGGGCCGCGAAGCAACTCAGGTCGCCGCGGTATCGACGGGGAACGGCCAGCTCGACGTCATCCTTTTGAGGGATGGCTCGATCGAATTCCATCGCTACCGCGAGGCGTGGCAGAAGCCCTTCGTCATCGGCGGACCGAGGCACGTCCCCCCGACGTTTTGGTTTCACGCCATCACCGCATGCGTGACCGAGAAACGCGTCAACTTGGTCGCCTCCGACAGCGAGGGCAGGCTCCACCACTACTACACACCCCTCACCAAGGAGTACGGGGCAGAGGCAAACTTCGGGTGGTCGAGCGAGGCCGGGCATCTCGAGGACGCTGGGTTGATACGCCTGAGCGGCGGGCTCGCGATGGCGTGTTTCGATCGAGACGTCGATCTCTTTTGGGTGACGCAGGCTGGGAACCTGGGTCACAAGCATGCTGAAGACCTGCGCTGGCAGCCCGCGCAAAGCGGCGACGACCCGGAATACGTCCACCTGCGTCCTCTCGTTGGCATCGGTGGCCGCGTCGAAGCAGTCTCGCCAAAGCCGAACCGCGTCGAAGTTTTCGCTGTCTCGAGCACCGGCGGTTTCGAGCATGTGTGGTACGATGAATCGACTTCGAAGTGGGGAACTCCCGATGAGCCTCACAAGGAGCACATCGCCCTCGAGCAACCCGTCCGGGGCCTTGCGACCGTCAGCGTCGGGGACGGCTTCGACCTGTTCGTAGATATCGGCAGCGCGGCTGCTCGCCTGAGGAACCGCGATGGGGTCTGGGAGCTCTCGAAAAGCAGTCTCGTGACTCAGCTCATTACCTTCTCTGCTGCTCCCTTCGCGACCCTGCCCGCGACGCTGCAGGATGCGATCATGTGGGAACACGACATCTTCGACCTGCTGATAACCGACGCTGAAGAACGACTCTGGGACGACTACCTCTGGAACTACTACCCACCGGCTCAGGGCTTCTTCGTCGGCTCCGGCAGCGCAGCGCCGCCGCGCAAGTAGGTCACAATCGCGGCGCTGAGCTTCTCGTCCGCCTTGACGCACTTGAGGCTCACGTCGCCGCTCGTCGCGCCCTTGCACTCCTTGCGCCGCGCGAGGTACGCCTCGTTCACCTTGGCGTCCGCCCGCAGAGCCTCCTGCACGTTGTCGTCGAGGAAGCGCCACTCGACCTTGGCGTTCTTCGGCGACGGCGGCTTGTCGAGCGTGAGCTCGTCGGACGACAGCGTCACGCAGCTGCCGTCCCAGCGCAGAGCGTCGTAACTCGCGTTGCCCGCGCCGCTCACCTGCATGCCGCCCATGTCCGCCTTGCGTTCGGCGACCACGAGGACTTCCTCGTCGAACTCGAGCCAGCCGTTGTCGGACGCGCCGCCGGACGCGTTCCACGCCTTGGTGCGCCCGCGCAGGTAGCCGCGCGCCCACGGCGAGCGATTCGCGAACAGGTAGAGCGCGACTCCCGGGTAGCTCGACGCGCACAGCTTCTGCACGAACGCCCGCGGCGGCAGGCAGGTTCCTTCCTTCTTCGTGCACTCCTTGGGCAGGCCGCTGCTCGCCGCCGCGCTTTCCGAGGGCTCGGATTCCGGCGTCTCGTCGGCAGCGCCAGAGCTCGCCTTTTCCTCCTGGGCGGCCTCGGGCGCCTGCGCCTCCTGCTTCGAGCCGCCGCAGCCGACCAACGCCAGCGTCGCCGCCAGCACCACCGATCCGGCAGTCGTGCCGGTGCGCCCAGAGCAAACCTTCATGCTTCGAATCACTTTCCCGTCACGGTCGGCGGCGGCTCGATCCGAGCGCTCGCCTGCCACTTGTCGACCTTCATCCTCACGCGCGCGAACTGCTTCACCGCCCGGCGATCGCTCGCGTCGTGACCGAGGCCCCAGAGCCCCACGTCGAGCTCGAGCACGTCGCCGTTCCCGAGCGGACGCACGCCGCTCTTGCCCGGCCACTCGCGAGAGAGCTTCACGGTCGTATCGGCGCCGAGCGGCTGCTCGCCGTCGCCCTTGCGCTCGTCGCCGAAACGCTCGGGCTCGCTCTTTCCGGCGCGCTTGATGGTGCCTGCGAACGCGAGCGGCCCATTTTCGGGGGACAGCAACGAGCGAGCCTCGCTCGCCGTCGCGCTCACGAGCACCTTCACGTCGAAGCCTGCCTGCGTTCGTACCGGCTTCACCGAGGTGAAGAAACGCACGCCGAGCACCTCGACCTTGAGTCCGTCCTGCGACTGCACGTAGCGGACGTCGCGCGGAGCTTCGGGATTGGGCGCCGGAGCGGCGGGCGCCTCCGGCGCGGTTTCTGCCTCGGCAGGCGCGCCAGTCGAAGCAGCGCTCGCGGAAGCCGCCGGCGGAGCGGACGCAGGCTCGGGTTCAGGGGGACCTTCGGGGGCTGGTGGCTCGGCCGGAGGCGGCGGACCGCAGCTCGTGGCAGCGAGCGCCGCGAGCATCACGCCGAGCAAGCCGGCTTCACGAACGAAACGGTGCATCGGGTTCGGCAGGCTAACACGACTTCGCGCCGGCCGTTCGCTCAGAAGACGTGGAAGCCGATACCGGCGCTCGGACCGGTGAGAAATAGCTCGAGCTTGTGCTCGCCGCGATCGGAGCTCTTCTCGAAGAGTACCTGATAGTGCTGCCAGCCGATCCAGATCGAAAACCAGCTCGCGATCATGTACTCGACGTTCGCGGACGCCCAAAAGGCGAGCTCGGAGGAGACGCCGAAGCCGCCGACATCGACGTGCGTCCCGAGCCGCCAATTCCCCAACAGAAACTCCGTGCGAAGACCCACCAGCAAATCGATCCAGTCGTACGCGCCCGAAAGCTCGGTCTGTTCGCTCGCCTCGAGCGCGACGCGGTTGTATCGACCCCCGGCGAGCGGAGCGAACAGGAAGCGGTGGCGCGGGCTGTGCTTCCGCAAGCGCCACGGCCCGAACTCGTACATCAGAATCGCGCGACCGATCACGCCGGAGGCTTCCACGCTCGCGTCGGTAAGCTCGCCATTTCGACGAACGAACTGCTCGCCGAGCCCGATGCCGAACACGTCGGCACGCGCGATGATCGGGTGATAGCCCGCCTCGAGCCTCCCCATGATCACCCATTTCACCTCCGCCTGCGTCTCGACGACGTCGGAGCCGCCGCCTTCCGTCTCCGCGGAGCTGTCCATCGCCAACAGCGGCAGCCACATCGGCAGCACGAAGCGCAGACGGAAATCCAGCTCGTCTTCTGCGCGCTGCCGGTCTCGCGCGGGCGGCACCGGCCGATGGTCGGCGCGTGCCGGCGCGGGCACGCTCACTGCCGCAAAGACGAG
>DASXWF010000866.1:0-2270 GCA_036503835.1 Polyangiaceae bacterium
GCCGAGGTCCTACACCAGCCGTCGCTGGGGCAGCCACCCGAGCTCGTGAGCGAAACCTGATCGACAGGTTCCTTGCCACCGACATCTTGCGAAGCGCAAGCGAGGAGTCCGACCGGTCCGGCGCTGCCTGCGAAGAAAAGACATAACCCGCGAACGCGATTCTTTGCTGTCCCCAACATTGTTGCCTCCGTGCGGGCTCGAATTGCCCGCCTCGCTCCGGCTAGATGTTGGGGACGGCGCTGTCAAATCACGATGAAAAAGCGCGTTGTCGAGTAGCGACGAAGCGCAATTGACTCCTGGCTAGAGCGGTCCGCACCCACCCCAATTGCAGCCGCCACCCGCGCCCCCGTTGATCTTGGCACAGGTTTCGATGCCGAGTCCGCCGGAGCCGCCGGAGCCGCTCGAGCCGCCAAGTTCACACGTCCTCACATCGCCGGAGATGCACATGTTCGGCGGTGTGTCGGAAATCTTGAGCGCGTAGATGCACACGCCCGCCACGCATTTCGTGGCCATGTTGTCCGCGCAGGCCTTTCTCGCGACGGTTCGGCACCAAGTATCGTCCGTGCACCCGCCGGTTGCGGCCGATCCTCCCGCCGCCAGCGGAGGTGGCGGTGGGCTCGATGCGCACCCGCTGAACTGCATGAGGAGCAGCGCGGTTGCGCCGACGCCCGCCGGGATTCCCCCCCAACGGAAGACGGAACGGATCGCTCGTTTGGTCATGGATTTCTTTCCTGGAACGTGACTGCCGCGCGACCGTTGTTTTGCAACGATCACTGGATGTCATGAACACAGCGAAAGCCGGTGAAGCTCGTGGCTACTGCAGCCTGTACCGGCCAACGCGCGGCGACGGCCATCCCATCAGAGTAGTTCAAGTAGCTTCCGCCGCGCAACGCTCGCTCCCCCGTCGTCGTCGTGCTCAGGCAGTTCACACACTCGTCGGGGTAGCTCGCCGAGAAGGTGTCGAGTGTCCACTCGAAAACGTTGCCTGCCAGATCGGCATGGCCCCACCGGCCGTCTCCCGCGGGACTGGTCGAGCCGACTGCTGTCGGGAGACCATCGAACTGATCGAAGTACGCGTAGGTGGGTGTGGGTGGTTCTTCTTCGAGCGGGGCTTGCCAGGGGAATTCCCGCTGTTCGGAGCCGCCTGCCGCCGCGAGATTCCATTCTGCTTCGGTCGGCAAACGCCCGCCGTCCCAAATGCAGAACGCATACGCAATCGGAAACGTCACACAGTTGACTGCCCGTAGCTGATTGCCCGCCGTGATGCCGGTGTCGAAGGTCGCGTCAGGACATTGGAGCGCCGCGATGAGCTCATCCTGACTCGCCGGCAATGCATAACTTTCCTTCCAGCCCTCGTCCTCGGAAATGTGCTCGGCCTTTCCCTCGCCCGGTTCGAGGTCGAGTTCCGGATACGCATTCACGAAGTTCCGCATACGACTAACGGTCACTTCGAATCGATCCAGCAAGAAGCCGCTGACTGTGGCCGGGTGTGTGGAATCCTCATACGTTTTTCCGTCGTAGTCGCGAAGGAACGTTCCACCCGGAACCTCGAGTGCCCGACAACAACTGACGGAGCCCGCACAGGTCAGGGAGCCTTCACAGCTCGGCGGATTTTCGCACTCGCCGTGTCGGCAGAAGTTCTCGCAAAGCCTCCGGTCCTGCCACTCCCCGTCCGCGCACTCCTGCACGATGTTCCCGCTGCAGCGCGTCTCCTCGTCTTCACATCCACCTACACCGCCCGCTCCAGCTCCCGCCTCGCTTCCGGCGCTGCCGCCCGCGCCAGCTTTCCCTCCGGCTCCGGCATTGCCCCCGGACGTGATGCCCATCTTCCCCGCGCTCCCGCCACTACCGGATTCCCCGGACGCGCCTGCTTCCCCGCTCGTTCCGCTCGTTCCGCCCGGCGACCCGGCTTCACCCGCGCTCCCCGCCGCTCCAGAAGCTCCCTTCCCGGCGCTGCCCCCGCCTCCGGTGGCCGCGCGAGTTCCCGCCTGACTCCCCGCCTCGCCTCCGGCCTGGAGCTCGCCTCCCGTCCCCGCCGCGGGTGACGGTTGGCGCAAGGTCGGCTCGTCGATGCCGAGCACGCTCTCACAAGCGAGGGCGAGGAGCGGTACGCAGACGAATCGTGCGTTCAGCGAGCGCGGCCAGCCGGTCCGCCGCACCTAGAACGCCTCCGAAATGCGGATGGCGGCGAGGTCGGGCCGCGCGGTGATGTCGACGCGCGTCGCGCTCCGGCCGTCTTGCGAGAGCGACCCGATGTAGAGCGCCACGCT
>DASXWF010000867.1:0-8911 GCA_036503835.1 Polyangiaceae bacterium
TCAAGCCGCGTCCGAGCACGCTGCGCGTGGTGCGCGAGAGCGTGAGGCGCGAGGCGCGGGTCGCCGCGTCGGGGGCGCGCAGCACCGGGCATTTTTCGTAAAATTCGGTGAACGCCGTCGCGAGGCCGTAGAGGTAGGTCGCGAGCTTGTGCGGCTGCAGGGTTTCGCCGACGGAGCGCAGCACCGGCTCGAGCTCCACGAGCTCGAGGGCCAGACGCCGTTCGGGCTCTTCGCCGAGCCGAACGGCGCTGCCGGCGATCGCCTCTTCGGCGGCCTTGCGCTCGAGCGAGGCGAGGCGCGCATGGGCGTACTGGAGGTAGGGCCCGGTGTTGCCTTCGAAGGCGAGCATGCGATCGAAGTCGAAGATCGAGTCCTTGATGCGATCGCTCGAAAGGTCGGCGTATTTCACGGCGCCGATGCCGACGGCCTCGGCCATGCGCTTCACTTCCGCGTCGCCGAGCTCGGGGTTCTTCTCGCGCACCGCCGCCTGAGCGCGCTCGACCGCTTCGTCGAGCAGGTCCACGAGACGAACGGTTTCGCCGTCGCGGGTCTTGAACATCTTCTTGTCCTTGCCCAGGATCGAACCGAACGCGACGTGCTCGGCGCGCGCGCTGTCGGGCAAATAGCCCGCCTTGCGGCACGTCGCGAAGACCATCGCGAGGTGCTGCTGCTGCGGCGCGCCGATCACGTAGAGCAGGCGCGTCGCGCCGAGCTCGCGTACCCGGTAACGCACGGCCGCGACGTCGGTCGCGGCGTAGCCGAACCCGCCGTCTTGCTTGCGTACGATCAGCGGCAGGGGCGCGCCGTCGCGGCCCTTGAATTCGTCGAGAAATACGCAAAGCGCGCCGGCGTCGACGCGGGCGATGCCGCGCCGCTCGAGGTCCTCCGCGACCTCGGCGAGCATCGGATTGTAGAAGCTCTCGCCGCGCACGTCGCCGTCTTCGAGCTCGACGTCGAGCCGGGCGTAGAGCGTCCCGAAGTAGCGGCGCGACGCGTCGACGAGCTCCGCCCAGTACGCGAGCGTCTCGGCGTCGCCTGCCTGGAGCGAGACGACGCGCTTGCGCGCGCGCTCCGCGAACGCGGGATCGCCGTCGAACTTCTTGCGCGCCGCCTGATAAAATTGATTCAGCGCGCCGACCGAGAGCTCGCTCGACGCCTGCGCGGTCCCGAGGTCGACGAGGTGCTCGATCAGCATGCCGAAGGGCGTTCCCCAATCGCCCACGTGGTTCTGCCGGATCACGCGGTGTCCCAGGAATCCGAGCACGCGCGCGAGGCTGTCGCCGATCACCGTGCTCCGGATGTGGCCGACGTGCATCTCCTTGGCGATGTTGGGGCTCGAGTAGTCGATGGTGACGGTCTCGGGCCGCGCCACCGCGCGCACCCCGTGGCGCGCATCCGCCGCGACCTCCGCGAGCGCTGTTTCGAGAAAGCCCTTCGCGAGCGTGAAGTTCACGAACCCGGGCGGCGAGACCGAGACGTTCTCCACGAGGTCCCCGCCCTCGAACGCCTCGGCGATCGCCTTGGCGAGCTCGAGCGGCGGTCGCTTCAGCGGCTTGGCGAGGCGCAGCGCGGCGTCCGCCTGGAAATCCGCGAAATTCGAGCGGTGTACGGCCGGGTCCGCGCCGGCCTGTTCGGGCCCGAACGCGCGCACCACGGCCGCTTTCACGCGCTCGGCGAGCAACGTGGCAGCGTCCATGTCGATCAGTCCTTCTTGCCGAGTAGACCGGGCAGCGGGTTGTCGCCGGAGGGGAGCTTCGCCACGGCTTCCAGGTGGTGCGCGAGGAACGCGCGCGCGTCCGTGACCGGTAGGGCCTGCATCTCGAGCGCGCCGATGCGATCGACGGGCTGGAAGGCAGGGTCCGCGACCTTCTCCATCGAGAGCTTGTCGGGGGCGTAGGTCATGAACTCGGCGGACGTCGCGAGGATCGAATAGTCGTCGCCGCGGCGGAGCTCGAGCTCGACCTTGCCGCTGACGCTCGGCGCGAGCCAGCGCGTGAGCGCGTCCTTCAGCATCATCGACTCCGGATCGAACCACTTGCCCTCGTAGAGCAAGCGGCCGAGCCGGCGTCCGAGCGTCGCGTACAGGTCGAGCGTGCTCTCGTTGTGAATGGCCGAGAGCAGGCGCTCGTACGCGATGTGCAGGAGCGCCATGCCGGGCGCCTCGTAGATGCCCCGGCTCTTGGCTTCGATCACGCGGTTTTCGATCTGGTCGCTCGTGCCGAGCCCGTGGCGCCCGCCGATGCGGTTCGCCTCCAGCACGAGGTCGATGGCTTGTTCGTAGCGGCGGCCGTTGAGCGCGATCGGCCGGCCGCGCTCGAATTCGACCGTCACGCGCTCGCTTTCGATGCGCACGTCGGGCTTCCAGTGGGCGACGCCCATGATCGGCTCCACGATGTGGAGTCCGCGATCGAGCTGCTCGAGGTCCTTCGCCTCGTGCGTCGCGCCGAGCACGTTCGCGTCCGTGCTGTACGCCTTCTCCGTGCTCATCGAGTACGGCAGCCCGACCGAGAGCAGGTACTCGCTCATCTCCTTCCGGCCGCCGAACGCGTCCACGAACTTTTGATCGAGCCAGGGCTTGTAGATGCGAAGCTCGGGGTTCGTGAGGATGCCGTAGCGGTAGAAGCGCTGGATGTCGTTGCCCTTGTGCGTGCTGCCGTCGCCGAACACGTCGACGCCGTCCTCGCGCATGGCGCGGATGATCGCGGTGGCGGTCACGGCGCGGCCGAGCGGGGTCGTGTTGAAGTACTTCCTGCCGGCCGTGGCGAGGTGAAACGCGCCGCACTGGATCGCGACGATGCCTTCGCGCGCGAGCGCCTCGCGGCAGTCGACCAGGCGCGCCTCCACCGCGCCGTGCTGCTTCGCGACCGGAGGGATCGTCGCGGGATCCTTCTCGTCCGGCTGGGCGAGATCGGCCGTGTAGGCGTAGACCTTCATGCCCTCGCGCGAGAGCCAGGCGACGGCGCAACGCGTGTCGAGGCCGCCGGAAAATGCGATACCGAGGCGGGTGCCGGGAGGCGGCAGAGTTCTGTAGATGCGGCTCATCGTGGCGGAGCGGTAGCATGAAACCGGGGCTGGAAACACGCGAGCCGCGCCGTAACGGTGCTAAGGCTCGCCCGTGACGATTCGGAAGGTCCCGAAAGGCTTCGCTTGCCTGGTCTTCGTGTGCGCGCTCGGCTGCTCGCGCTCGGCTCTCAAGGTCCAGAAGTTCGCCGACGGCACCCGTGAGCTGACCTGCGACTACCCACTCTGGAAGTGCATCGCCCAGGTCGACGACTACTGCAAGGGCGCCTCGTTCGAGGTGCTGTACGCGCTCGACGACCAGCATCGCTACGGAGCGCCCGGTCAGGAAGTGGAGTCACGGACGAGCCGCGCGGTCGTGCACTGCCTGGGATTGCACGACGGGCCCGCGCTCCCTGCGGGCACGCCGCTCGCGCCCGCGTCGGCGTTGCAACCCGTGCGCCTGCCTCCGCCGTCGCGACCGCCCGCACCCGCTCCGCGCCCTGCTCCGCCGCGTGCCTGCGTCGCCGGTGCGACGCAAGTGTGCGTGGGTCCCGGCGCTTGCTCCGGCGGGCAGAGCTGCTTGCCCGACGGTTCGGGGTTCGGCGCGTGCGATTGCGGAGCGCCGAAGGCGAGCGCTCCGGCGGGAACGGCTCCGGCTCCGGCGCCGTAGGTCTCGCGGCTCAGCGCGGGGCGAAGAGGGCGCGCGTCTCCTCGGCGGCGTGCGCGCCGCTGAGCTCGATGCGCTCGCCGTTTCGTTGCAGCGAAACCTCGGCCAGCCGCTTCGACAGCGCGGGGCCGAGCGCGGGCCCGAGGTCCGCGCGAACGTTCTTCAGGAACGCTTCGACGCCGTCGCAGTCGGCGCTCTTCGCGCACGCGAACAGCGCGCGGAGCTCGACGCGATCGCTCACTTCGGCGCGCAGCGCGGCGCTTCGCAAGAGGGCGAGCGGAGAGCGGCGGACCTCGGGATCGCCGAGCGCCTGCTCGAGCCAGCCCTCCGGCAGCGCCAGCGTCGCGATGATCGGCGCCTGCCCGCCGAAGCTGCGGCGGAGCTCGGCGTGCAGGCGGTCGCGCACGCGCTCCGACTCGTTCCCGTCGGCGCGGTGACCTTCCGCGGCGTCGAGCACGCGCCTCAGGTACGGACCGTCGCTCAGGACGAACAGACCGTTTTTGACCGCGATCTCTCCCGCGCCGCGCCGGTCGCGCACCGAGGCGAACGAGCCGATCGTGGTGCGGACGGGCTCGCCGCCTCGCTCCTGGATCTGGCGCGCGATGCAATCCACGACCACCGGTCCCACGAAGCGCCCCGACGCGATCACGGCGATCTCGTGACTCGCCGGCAGCGCCGCTCCCGGGTCGAGCTTGGCGCTGCCCGGCACGGCGAGCGCGAGCTGGTCCACGTCGCGCAGTGGCTCGAAACCGCACGTCTTGCCCGCCTTGGCGAGCTCCTCGGAGCCGGCGCGCGCGAGCGCCAGCCCGGCCTTCGATTTTCGCAGGCGCGCGAGATCCACGCTCAGCACGAACGCGGGCCCCGCCGGCACCACGGCGAGCGGCTCGACGCTGACCGCGCTCGGCCGCAGCGCGGAGCCGCGCCGCACGAGCCAGATCGCGCTCGCCACGATCGCCAGCGCGACGACCAGCCAGTACTTTTCGCGGGCGCTCAAGGGCGCGCCCTCAGGCGACGCGGTCCGACGCTCGGCGCCCGCCGTTGCGGCGCCGTCCCTCCGGTCGCGCCGGAAACACGCGCCGGTCGAGCGCTTGTCGCCGCTCCACGAGCGAGCGCTTGCCGCCGCTTTCGCGGAACACCCGCCGTAGCTCCTCCACGCCCGCCACCGGCAAGCTCGAGGCGACGCGGGCGTGAGACGCGCAGAGCGCCACGAGCCGCTCGCCCACGAGCACGCGTTTCGCGCGTCCCGAACCGGGCCGACCGAGCGCTTCGCACACCTCGCAGGTTGCCATGAGCCGAGCGTCCGGCACGCTCCGCGCGAGGGCCAAGTTTTCGGCTGATTGGCTCGGCTTCGTGCTGGCGGCGTGGCGGGGACTGGGGCCGAAGGGAGACTTGGAGGTTGGTTTTGCCGCCAAGACGCCAAGAGGACCGCCAGGGCCCGCCAGCGGATTTTTGTTGTTCGTTGCTCGGCTGACGCCCGCTCGATCGCAACAGTTCGTTGGTCGAGCTCACCGGCGAGGCTGATGGCGGAACTCAAAACCCCAAAAATTCCGCTGGCGGGCCCTGGCGTCTTTCTGGCGTCTTGGCGGCAAAAAGAACGCGGCAAGCGGAGGAACGCGGCAAACAAAGGAACGCGGCAAAGACCGCAGCGCGGACTCCGGTCAGTGCAGCATCGGTCCGCCGCCGCGGCGTTCCGGGGCGCGGGACTCGACCCAGGCGATGACTTCTTCTTCGACCGGTCTGCCGACGAAGCGGGAGAGCTCCTGGATGCCGGTCGGGCTCGTGACGTTGATTTCGATCAGGCGCTCGCCGATGAGGTCGAGGCCGACGAAGTAGAGGCCGTGGTCGACGAGCTTCGGACCGAGAGCGTCGACGATTTCGCGCTCGCGCGGGGTGAGCTCGGTCGCGTCGACGCGGCCGCCCGCGTGGATGTTGGCCCGGACGTCGTCTTCGCGCGGGACGCGCAGGATCGCGCCGAGCGGCCGGCCGTCGAGGACGAGGACGCGCTTGTCCCCGGCGCGTACGCGGGGCTCGTACTCCTGGACGAGCGCGAGCTGTTTGCCCTCGGCCGTCCAGACGTCGGCGAGCGAGCGGGTGTTACGATCGTCTTTCGAGAGGACGACGACGCCCGAGCCGCCGGCGCCGTCGATGGGCTTGAGAACGGCCCGTCCGCCCACGGTCTCGACGAAGGCGACGATCTCGTCGGGGCGCGCGGTGACGAGCGAGCGCGGCATGTACTCGGCGAAGTGGAAGGCGAAGAGCTTTTCGTTCGCTTCGCGCAGGCCGCGCGGGTCGTTGAGCACGAGGACGCGATCTTTCACGAGCTCGAGCTGTTGGGTGAGGTGGGCGTAGGCGGAGTCGAAGGGCGGGTCCTTGCGGATGAAGACGGCGTCCAGCGCCGCGAGCTCGAGCCGCTCTTCGGTGCCGAGCTCGACGTGGGGCGCGCTGTTCTGGACGCGGATGGCGCGGGCGCGCGCGAAGGCGTTGCGACCCTCGTTCGAAATATCGCGCGGCAGGCAGTGGTAGCTCGTGTGCCCGCGTGCGCCGGCGCCGCGCAGGAACGCGAAAGTCGTGTCTTTGGCCGGGTGCATGGTCGCGGCCGGATCCATCACGAACAGAAAGCGCATCGTGAGCCTCGCGGCGCAGTCTATCATCTCGAAAGCGCGCGGAATTTCTCGCGAGAGTGCTAGGATTCCCGCGCGATGCGGCTCGGCGGCCTTCGACTTCTGGCAGTGGCGACGGGTCTCGTGAGCTCGCTGCTCGCGGCAGCTCCCGCGCCGGGTAACGACAAGGCCAGGGCCAAGGCGGGCAAGGAAGGCGTGGCGACCGAGAGCCTGCTCGCCTCGCGCGCCGCGCTCGCGACGTTGCGCGGCGGCGGGACCGCGGCCGATGCGGCGGTGACGGCGGCGCTCGTCGCGGGCGTCGTGAGTCCGAGCTCGAGCGGTCTCGGCGGCGGCGGTTTCGCGCTGGTGTGGCAGGCGCGCGAGAGCGCCGCTACGATCCTCGATTTTCGGGAAACGGCACCCGCTGTGCTCGACGTCGACGCGTTCGATCGGCGCCCGCTCCCGGCTGCCGAGCGCGGTAAGCTCGTGGGTGTTCCGGGCGAGAGTCTCGGGCTGTTCGAGCTCCATCGCCGCTTCGGCAAGCGCCCTTGGCAGGAGCTCGTTGCTCCGGCCGAGCGCCTCGCTCGCGAAGGTTTCGCCGTCGAAGGACACCTCGCAGGCACGCTCGCGGACAAGGGCGCCGAGAACTACCGGCGCGCGGCTTCCATCGATCGCTCGTTCTGGATCGGCGGGAAACCCGCGGTGGCCGGCGCCCGTGTCACGAGAAAAGCCCTCGCGCGCACGCTCGCGCGCCTGAAGAGCGAGGGGCCGCGATCGATCCAGGAAGGAGCGATCGCGCAGGAGCTCGTCACGGCAGCCCGGGCGTTCGGTAGCGGGATCACGCGCGAGGATCTCGCGGCGTACCGCGTGCGCGAGCGCAAGCCGCTGCGCTTCGAGTGGGAAGGGCACGAGGTGCTGACGATGCCGCCGCCCTCCGCGGGCGGAGTGCTGCTCGCGGAGGTGTTGCGCTCGTACGGAGCGCGCGAGCTCGCCGAGATGGGCGCGCGAACGCCCTTGCGCGTGCACCTCGTCGTCGAGGCGATGCGTGGTGCGTTCGCCGATCGCGCCCGTTACCTGGGGGACCCGGACTACCTACCCGTGGATGTCGAGCGCCTGATCGCGCCTTCGCGCATCGCCGCGCGCAAGGCCGGCGCGCATCCCGATCGCACGCGCACGATCCGGGCGCTCGCCGGAGAAGATCACGGCACGCACGCGATCGTCGTCGCGGACGCGGCCGGGAACGTGGTGTCGCTCACGACCACCGTGAACACCGCGTTCGGCGCCGAAATCGAAGGGGAAACGAGCGGCATCCTGCTCAACGACGAGCTCGACGACTTCACGTCGCGGAAGATGACGACAGGGCTCGGCATCTCGAGTCCGCCGAATCAGGCGCGCCCGCTCGTGCGACCCACGTCGAGCATGACGCCCACGCTCGTGCTGCGCTCGGGGCGGCCGCGGGTGGCGCTCGGCGGTTCGGGCGGGCCCCGCATTCCCGTGAATCTCACGCAGGTGCTGCTCGCGCTGCTCGCCGACGGTGAGAGCCCCGAGGCGGCCGTGAGCGGAGCGCGCTTTCGACCCGGGTTCGGTGAATTCACGCTCGCCGTCGAATCGGCGTTCTCGAGCGCGGATGTGGCCGATCTCAAGAAGCGGGGTGAGGTGGTGCAGAGCGGCGACGATTCGGCGAGCGCGATTCAGGTGCTTTCGTTCGACGCCGACGGGCTGCGGGGAGCGGCGGATCCGCGCAAGCACGGAGCGGCACTGGTCCGGTAAGACGCGACCTCGCCGGGTTTCCGTCGCTGAAAACACGCCACGGCGAGCGTTTTGCGCTCGCTAGGTGTGCTGGTCGTTGACCATCTTGTCGACCGGGGGATGGTGTTCATCCTGTCCGCTCGTCGGGCGCATCCAGGCGATACCCATGACGAACGCGAGGACGAGACCCGTGACGAGGATGATGACGCCGAGCGCGGTCGACCCGGCGATCAGAGCCACCTCGAAGCCGATCACGAGGAGCACGAACAGGGTTACGATTCCGGTCGTATGACGCCACATACCTCTCGTCCAAGCATCTCCCGTGCCGGCGTGCTTTTTTGCGACTTCCGAGCAGTTTCCCCGGGCAAGATGGCCACCGTTCTGGACGGAGTGGCGCGAACCTTTGCTACACTGCCGCAGGTTGCCCGAGCGCTACGGCCCAGAGCCGGGGTTTTGCCGGGTAACGCGAATGCATTCTGAATGAAACAGCCCCACGAATCGACACTCGAAAGCAAGGATGGTTCCGACATCGACTCGGAGTGGGAGGACGTGTTCGGTACCGAGCCCGCACGTCAGCCCGCGTTGTTCAAGCCATCGTCCGCGCCGCTGCCGGCATCCTCGCTGGCGCCGCTGTCGGCGCCTCCCTCCGCTTCGCCGTCTGCCATCCCCGACGCACGGGTGGACGAGCTCGACGCGGGTTGGGCCGATGATGACGACGATGACGACGACGACGACGACGACAGCGAGCCGAGCAACGTCCGGCCCGAGCCCGTTCCTCGCGCCGCCGCCGCGGTGCTGAGCGCACCCGATGCAGCGCGCGCCCCCGCGGCGCCCCGCCTGCTCAGCAAGAAAGAGCGCCGCGCGCTCGAGCGCCAGAACCGTGCGCACGCCCAGC
>DASXWF010000868.1:0-5164 GCA_036503835.1 Polyangiaceae bacterium
CGCCGTGCGACGACGCCTCCATCCGCAGATAAAGCACCTCGGGCAACAGGCGCGGCTCGGGAAAGTCGCGCTCGTAGCTCGCGAGCGCCGCGAGCGCCGCGGCCAGCTCACCTCGCTGAAACGCTGCGCGCCCGCGATCGACGAAGGCGACCTCCGCTGCGAGCGGAGCTTCGGCTTCCGCGAGAACCGGCTCGGGCGGCGCGGGCCGGTGTTGGACGGGCTCCGCGGTGACGACGGGCACGACCGGTTCGGCCCTGGGCGCCTCGACCTGCGGCGCGGCGGGAGTCGGCGGTGCCGCCGGCACGTGCGCGATGGAAGCCGGCGGTGGCGCCGTCACCTCTTGCCGCGGAGCCAGGCCGTGCGCCGTCGCTGCCACGACGATTCCGCCGAATGCTCCCACACCCGCCCACTTCGCCAGCGTGATCAGCGTCGCCTGCGTCGCGACCTTGGCCGCTCCGAGCGCGCCCGCCGAACCGGCCGCTCCGAGCGCAGCGGCCCCGACACCGACCGCCGACAACGTGCGCTGCAGGCTGCGCCGCGACGGTGCTTCTTCGCGACCGGCGCGGAGCAGCGTCCTCGCCAAATCGTTCGGTGGACGATCGAGAAGTCGCTCGGGTTCGCTCATCGTCGGGCTCCTTCGAAGCGGCGGCGGGCCTCCAGGCGCGCGAGCCGGGCGGAGAAATCGTCACGGGCGCGGCGCAAGCGCGAAGCGGCCGTACCGTAGGGGATGCCGAGCACCTCGGCGATCTGCGCCGTGGTCTGCTGCTCGATCTCGTAGAGCACGAACACCTCGCGCAGCTCGCCCGGCATCGAATCGAGCACCCAGTCGAGCAGGGCGCGCGCCCCACGCTGATCCACGAGCTCCTCGGCGTTCGGCGATCCGCTCTCGATGAACTCGAGGCCCGCGTCCGACTCTTCGCGCCGGCGCGCGTGCGAAGCACGGAACTTGGCGGCGGCGTTCACGGCCACGCCGTACAGAAATGCGCGCTCGCTGCCGGACCGGATGTCGGCGAGCCGGCGCGACGCAACGATGAAGACCTGCTGTGCGGCGTCGTCCGCGTCGCTCTCGGGCAGGCCGAGCCGGCGGCAGAGCCGCCAGACGTACGCGAATTCCGCGCGCACGAGCTCGTCGAGGCGCGCTCGATCCACCCCTTCGGCGGGGTGGTCGTCGGCGTCGGCGACGGCGAGGGAGGGCACCACCAAGGCTAATCCCCCGGCCGCGGCCGATCGATCAGGGAAAGCGAAATCCGATGCCGGCCCGGGCACTTCCCCCCGCACTCGGCACCGAAAACACGGGATTGTCGGAGTCGCCGTCGAAGCCGAAGCTCGCGCCCGAAAACGGCACGCCGAGCTCCCCCTGCGCCTCCAGCACCAGCCGGTGCCCGATCACCACGCCCACGCGTCCGATGAGGACCGCGTCGCCCCAGAACTGCACCTTCGAGTCGGGATCCGGCAGCGCAGCGCTCTCCACCCCCGACGCGAAGAGCGCGCCGAGCCCGGCTCCGAGGCAAGGCTCGAAAAAACCCGGCGCGAAGCGCAGTGAGAGCGGGCAGCCCTCGAGCCGGACACCGTAGATGCGAAGCCGGCCCTCGCGCTCACCGTCGCTCACGCTGGAGCGAAGATGGAAAGCGCTGAAGCGCGCGAGCGGACCCGCTTCGCGGAGCCCCGCCGCGAAGAAGACATCGAGCGAAGGCGCTCCGTCGGGACCCGCGTAGCTCTGGTAGCCGGCGCCGAGACCCGCGATGAAGGAGGGCGGCCGGCGTGGAGGCACGGGCTTCGAAGCCGGCGGTGGGGAAGGCGGCGGCGCGGGTAGCGGAGCCGGAGGCGGCGCGCTCACGGGGGGCGCCGGAGGCGGGGGCTCGCTGCCCGCGCGAGCGTCGATCGCGAGCGCCGTGACGAGCGCGATGCCGGACACGACCTCGTCGCAGGTGTCGCCGCGCACACTGCGCGAAACCTCGCTACCGTCGGAATCGACGAAATCGACGCTCGCCACCGCGCCGCCGTCGTCCACGCGCACCTTGACCGCGAAATTGCGCGCCAGCTCCCCCATCCCGGCCGTACGCTGATGCACCGAGCGCTCCCGCACCCGCTCGGCGAACACCTCCGCGTTGGGGCACTCCGGCGGCGCGCTGTATTCGAAGCGCACCGGTTCGTTCGCGCGCGCCGCCGCCCCGAAAAGCGTGGCCGAAAGCACCGCCGTGAGCGCCGAACCGGCGCTTTTCTGGCGCTGGCGCCGATGCTTCGATCCGAACACGGCGGGGGAGGATAGGCGCCGAACGCCGGTCATGGGAAGCCATCACCATCCCCCAAGGAGAAGAGCCGATGGAGTCGATGGCCGTTTCGTTCGGAGTGATGGCGTTCTTTGCGCTGCTCGTGATTTTCAAGTCGATCCGGATCGTCAACGAGTACGAGCGTGGCGTGATCTTCCGCCTGGGCCGAGTCGCGGAGGTGAACCTCAAGCAGCCCGGCTTGCGCCTGATCTGGCCGTTCATCGATCGCATGGTGCGGGTCGATCTGCGCACGGTCACCCACGACGTGCCTCCCCAGGAGGTCATCACCAAGGACAACGTCACGATCAAGGTGAACGCCGTCATCTACTTCAACGTGATGAACCCCATCGACGCCGTGATCAAGATCGCGAACCACTACGTCGCGACCTCGCTCTACGCGCAGACCACCCTGCGCAACATCCTCGGCCAGCACGAGCTCGACGAGATCCTCGCCGAGCGCGAAAAGATCGGCGTGTCGTTGCAGAGGATCATCGACGAGGCGACCGACGCCTGGGGCATCAAGGTCTCCGCCGTCGAGATCAAGGACATCGAGCTTCCCGACGTGATGCGGCGCGCCATGGCGCGGCAAGCGGAAGCCGAGCGCGAGCGTCGCGCCAAGATCATCTCGGCCGACGGCGAGTTCCAGTCCTCTCAAAAGCTCCACGAAGCGGCTCAGGTGCTGGCCCAGACCCCGGCCGCGATGCAGCTTCGCTACCTCCAGACCCTCGTCGAAATCGGCGCCGAGAACTCCACCACCGTGGTCTTCCCGCTCCCCATCGACCTCACCACCGCCTTCCGCAACCTGCTCGAAAAGCGCGCCGCGGAGTGAGCGGGGTGCCGCACGGGTACCAATTGAGGTGGGGTGACCTCGAGGCGGCCGGTCGGCACCAAACTCCTCTGGCGCGCCCTGGCGTCCTTCTGGCGTCCTGGCGGCAAGAAAAGAATTCAACCGCCACCCAAACGCTGCCGCTCACCGTCAGTGCGAAAGGCAACTCATGCCGATGCAGTAGAGGCCGGCGGACTCGCAGGACTCGCTGCGTCTACTCGGACGTCGCGACTCCGCGCGGTTGTCTTCCGAGCAACAACTGTTCGGCGCGCGCTCGCTCGCTCCAGTATTCGAGCAAGAGCTCCACGTAGGCCTGCGAAGCCTGCACGAGTTCGCGCTTGGACTGGAGCAGCTGGAAGAGTCCCGCGTTCATGACGTTCACCTCGAGCCCCATCTGCTCGACGATGCGCGCCCGCAGCGGCAAGAGCGTCAGCCGATAAAATTCGGCGCTTTCCGCGGCGGCCCGCAGGCGCGCCGCCAGAGCCCGCGTCGTGCCGCGCAGGCGCGTGGCGGTTTCCGTATGGAGCTTGCGCTCGCGCCGCATCTCGGAAAGCGCCGCGTCGACCTCCGCCTGTCCTTGATCGAAAATCGGGATCTCGAGCGCGACCGCCGGCCCCACCGACCACTCCGTGCCCTCGCGTTCCGCGGCGACGCCGGCGCTGAGCTCCGGCACGATGCCCTCGAAGCGCGCCACGTTCGCCTTCTTCGCTGCAGCCTCGTAGCGAAGGCGCACGATCTCGAGATCCAGGCTCTTCACGAGCGCGCGCCGCTCGAAATCCTGCAAGAGCTCGTCCACGGGCGCAGCCTGCGGCAGCCGCTGCTCCGCGCGCCACGCGGCGGCGTGACCGACCCCGAGCAGCGCCGTCAGCGCCTCGCGCTGGGACGCGGTCTCGGCCTCCGCACGCGCGAAGGCGACGCGCGACTCCTCGTAGAACGCTTGCTCGCTTGCGAGCGCGAGCTCCGTGACGTTGCCCGCGTCGTGCAGGCGCTGCGCCATGTCGAAGGCGGCGCGCGTCGCGCCGAGCACCTGGCGCTCGAGCTCGAGCCGCTCGGCCGCCGCCTGGTACGCGTAGAAGGCGAGCTTCACCTCGAGCGCGAGATCGAGAATCTTTCCGACGACGCCCGCGCGCGCCGCGTCGAACGACCGCGAGGCGGCGCCGTTCTTGGCCGGCACCAGCAAGAGACCCGAGATGCTCTCGAGCGCGTGCAGCTCGATGCTCGCGGGGCCCTCACCGTGAAAGCGCAGGCTCGCGTCGACCGTGGGATTCGGCAGCGCGAGCGCGGCGACGAGCTCCGCGCGCGCTTCCCCCAGATCCTCGAACCCCGCTTGCAGTCCCGCGTTGTTCAAGAGCGCGACTTGCACCGCGCTCTCCGCGTCCAGCGGCCGCGCCAACAGCTCGCGCGTGCGGGCGGACGACGAGCCCTGGGCGTCGACGGCGTGCCAGCGCACGTCCTTCTGCAGGCGCGCGGCCGTCGTGCGCCGGACGTCGTCGTAGCCCGCGCGCTCCGACACACAGGCGGTCCCGGAGAGACTCAGCGGGTAGAGCAGAGCCAGGGCGAGCGTTTTCCAGCGTGAATTCATGGTGGCAAGTCGGCGCGCGGGTTTCAGTGCTCGTGGACGTGGGCGTCCTTCTTGGGCACGAGCTTCATGTTGCACTTCGGACACAGCCCGGGTTCGTCCTTCACCACCTCGGGATGCATGGGGCACGTGTACTTCTGCGCACCCGCGTCCGCGGCGGGCGCGGCGTGCGAATGACCCGCGTGGGTACCCTCACCGGCAGCCTCGGACGCGAGCGGATCGAAACCCTGACCGAGGACACCCGAACGCGGTGCCGCCGGTGCCGCCGGCGTGCTCGGGGACGCAGGATCATGTTGCGCGAGCTTCAGCTCGCTGGACGTACAGCCGCTGCCCGAGGCAGCCAGAACGAACAGGACCAGGTGAGGGGGGAACGAACGACGCATGCTGGTTTCTCCCGTGGTTCAGGGTTTGATTCCGTCGCGAAGTAGATCGGCCGGCGCCGCCCGCTCCGCCACCGTGCCGGGCGGGTGCTGGTACCAGCCGGGATCG
>DASXWF010000869.1:0-1722 GCA_036503835.1 Polyangiaceae bacterium
GGGCCTGGAAGGCCTTCGCGAACACGTCCGCCGCCCGCGCTGAGACCTGCGAACTCCCATACCTGGTTCCGTCCGAATGTCGGAAGACCAGCGCTCCGGATGCAGCGCCGTCGACGAGCAGCTCTCCGCGGTGAACAGCCAAATGGTGAGCCGCGCATAGCGTGACCAGATTCTCGGGATCGTGTGGCCCGCCCTCGGCGCGAAGCCGAATGTGGTGAGCGTCGACGAAGACGGCGTGCCGGCAGCCGGGAACCCGGCAGCGCCCGCCGTCCCGGCGTAGAACATTGCGGCGAACGGACGGCGGGATGGTTTGCGTAGCGCGGGTCTTTGCGTGAGCCCACTCAGGTATCGCTCCCACGGCGCTCGCTTTGCCCACGTGGGCGGCGTCGCCGACGAGAGTGCCACCGACCGGAGTGCCACCGACCGTTGCCGGCACGCGCGGGAGACGCGCAGGCCCAAGGGCTCGGGCGGCGCGGCGATCATCAACGACGAGTCACTCCGTCGGCGACTTCGAGCACGTAGCCGCGACGCCGAGCACCACGCCACCCCGCGCCGCTCCAGTCACCGCGACGCCGCCGCGGCGTGGCGTGCCACGCCCTTCCCGCGCACCGCCGCGCCCTTCCTGACACGTTCGCCCACGTGGGCGGCACGGTACAATCTTCGCACTCCAACGCCCCACGCCGTTGCGCCCCCGCGGCCGCGCAGCGGACGCAAGGAGGGCGCCCGTTGCGCGCAGGCCGAAGGCCGAGCACGACGGGCCGTATTTCGCGTCCCCTCGCGGGGGCAGCCATTCCGACTTCCAGGATGTTGGTTTCTGGGGTCGTTCACCCCGTGCCCGGCACGTCCCACCGCGCCTTGGCTTCCTCGACGAGCGCGCGTTCCCGCTCCGTGAGGTCGAACGCTTCCGCGACGAGGCCGTCGAGCTCGAGCTGCTCGGACGGATCGATGCCGCGGGCGCGGCCGGAGAGGGCGGCGCCGAGGTCGGCGAGCTCGCGGACGAGGGACGCGGAGGGCGGCGCCGGAGTGGCGCGCAGGTGGCCGATCTTGAGCTGGGGCATGCCCTGGCGCGCGTCGCGATGGCGAACGTAATGGAGCCAGCGGATCGGGCTCGAGTTGAGGTACGCGACCAGGAATTCGGCGGAGTAGCGCTCGTCCTCGAAGCCCGCGAGCAGGGAGTTGCGAAAGGCGGTGCCGTCGGAGAGCGCCGCGAGCGGGACACGCGCGGTCTGGCGGACGACGAGGCGCACGGCGCGCCATTCGTGCGTCGCGCGCAGGCGCCGTCCGAACCAGCTCGGGTCGGCGTGGAAGGACGCCGGGCGCAGTCGGAAAGGTTCGATGTCGCCGCCCGCGCGGAGCGGCAGGCAGTGCAGGGCGTCCGGCGTCTTTTTGAGGTAGCGGCGATCTTCGCCCATCGATTGGAGGCCACGCTCGCCGAAGAGCGCCGCCGGCAGCGGGGGATGCGAGAGCTTCTCGAGCAGGGCTCGCGCCGCAGGATCGAGGTCGGGGCGTTCGACGGACCAGGCACGGTCGGGGGCTTCGGCAAGGGGAAGAGCGCGCCGAGTCGAGGAGAGCACCATGCACGGCTGGAAGACGCCCTCGAATGCGTCGTTGCCGAGATCGGCGAGCACGGCGTCCGGCTCGCAGAGCGCGTCGTGCGCGCGCCGAGTCGGCGCGTAGCCCGCGAGCTCGGACATCGAGCTCGGCAAGACGAAGCCGAGCCGG
>DASXWF010000870.1:0-2044 GCA_036503835.1 Polyangiaceae bacterium
CCACGCGTCCGTGCATCCTCTCGCGTCTCCGATGCTACGCTCGGAAACATGCTTCGCGCGGGCGCTGCGTTTCTCGCCTTCACCTTCGTCGCCGTCGCATGCAGCTCGGAAGAGCTCGTCGAGTCAGGTGCGGGCGCCGGGTCCGCCGGTCGCGGCGGCGCGGGCGGCGGGGGAATTCCCGGCGGGTCCTCGGGAGGTGGCGCGGGCGGGCGCGCGGGCAGCAGCGGCGAGACGGGCGGCTCGTCTGCTGGAGGCGCGGGAGAAGGCGGCGAGCGAGCCGGTGGCGGCGAAGCCGGAAGCGCCGAAGCCGGCGGTGCGGGCGCACCCTCCTCACTCGGCTACCGGCTGACCGGCAGTGCTTCCGCCGACGTTTCGGGCGACGGCGGAGCGGCGGGCGACGGCTCAGCAGCAGCCGGCGCTTCGGGGAGCGGCGACGCGGGTGCCGCCGGAAGCAGCGAGCTGCCGATCATCGATCGCGTCGAGTGCAGCATCGCGGCGGACGTCCTCGACGTGGTCGAAGACGAGAGCGGGGGCTTTTCCGCCGTCGCGGTCGGCGAGGTGTTTCGGAACGTCTATTCCGGCGGACGCCGTTGGGAGTTCAGCGCGTTCATCGCCGGGCCGGCCACGCTCCGCGCAGGCCCGGGCTCGAGCGTCGAACTTCGCGCCGTCGGCGATCAGACGGGCGCGAAGCCCTTCTGGCGCGAGCTCGAGGTGCTCGAAGGCGAACGCAACGGTCCGGGAGCGTACTCCGGCGTCTGGACGTGTTCGACACTCGCGCTCGCCGATCCCGGCTTTCCGGAACCGAGGGCGACGCACCAGGAACCTGGGAGCTCGTCGCGGCGAATTGAGCGGCAGATTGCCTCTGTTCGCGAGCGGGAGCTCTGCTCTGCGCCAGACCGAGCGGCGCTCCGGCGCCCATGCTAAGAGCTTTTGCCCCTCATTTCGGCCGTGCTCGCGGTCGCTCCACCCGCTTCGACCATGCCCAACGCCCTAGTCTTCGACATCGACAACACGCTGACTCCGCCACGCCGGACCCTCGAGCGCGAAATGGGGGAAGCGCTGCGGACGCTGAAGGTTCCGTTCGCGCTCGCCGCGGGCAGCGATCTCGGCATCGTCCAGGGGCAGTTCTTCGAGCCGCTCGCGGAGTTCGGGTATCGAGGTGGCTTCGACGCCTTTCTCTGCAACGGCGCCACGCAGTATCGCTGCGAATGCGACGGGGCGGCGCGGATCGATCTCGTGGAGGAGTTTCGCTTTCGCGAACACCTCGGACCCGCCCTGTTTTCGCGGCTGATGCGCCTTTTGGAAACGCTCCTCGAAGACCCCGAATTCCGCTTGCCGAGCTCGGTTCCGATCGTCGGCGATCGCATCGTGGATCGCAGCTCCATGGTGAACTTCGCGCCCGGGGGACGGCCGCGCGGCGCGAACTTGAGCGCCGAGGCGCGCGAGAGCCGCGAGGCCTTCGTCGCCTTCGACGCGAAGAGCGGATACCGTGAGAAGCTGCTCCGGACTCTGAAGCAACGCTTTCGGGAGTTCGAGAGCGTCGACCTCGTCGTCTCGCTCGGCGGTCAGACCTCGTTCGACATCGTGGTGAAAGGCCGCGATAAGACCGCCCCTGTCCGCAAGCTGATTCAGGAAGGCGTCACCGAGATCATCTATTTCGGCGACGCCCTCTTCGAGGGCGGCAACGACGCCGCGGTGAGCGACTTCATCCGCGAGTGGGCCCTTTCCCAGCCCTGTCCCGTGCGCGCGATTCAGGTCGACGGACCTCGGGATACGCTCGCGCGCCTGCGCGAGCTCGACGTGCTGGCTCGGTAGAGCCAGGCGAGCCCGAGCACGAACAGCCAGCCGCCGCCCGCGCCGCGCTTTCCGGCCGTCCGGCACCCGCAGCCGGAGTCGTCCTTGTCATTGCCGCTCGCGGCGGCCGGCGCTTCCCCGGCCGCGCCCGGCAGGCCGCCGCTGCCCGCGCCCGCCGCCGAGGGATTGCCGGCGGCATTGCCACCCGCAGCCGGTCCCGAGCCGCCCGTACCGCTCGTCGAGCCGCCGC
>DASXWF010000871.1:0-7477 GCA_036503835.1 Polyangiaceae bacterium
AAACGCCTCGTCGATGTACACGACCATCACGACCCCGGTCTGCATCGCGAGACCGACCGTCGAAAGCAGCCCGACCCACACCGGCGCCGAGAGCGGATAACCGAGCCAGTGGAGCGTCCAGAAGCTGCCGACCAGAGCGAACGGTACGCTGAGGAGCACGATCGACGCTTCCGTGAAGCTCCGGAATTGCCAGAACAGGAGCCCGAGCATCGTCAGGAGGACCAGCGGGACAATCCACACCAGGCGCCGTTCACCCTTGGCCATGAGCTCGTACTGGCCCGTCCATTCGACGCGCTCACCGGGCTCGAAGCGAAGCGCGCCCGCCTTCTCGGAGGTGTCGAACGCGGCCGAGGCGTGTTCCACGTAGCTCGCCGGATCCACGCCGTCCTGGAGATCCACGTGGACGTACGCGACGAGCTCGCCGCGCTCCGTCCTCAGCATGGACGGCTCGCTGACGAACACCGGGTGGCCGAGCAGCCCGAGCGGAACGGGCCCGGCCGGCTCCGCCGACGAACGAACCGTGACGTCGCGGATGAATTCGGCCGAACGACGGCTCGCCGCGTGATGGGCGTCGTGCGTCAGGCGCAGGCGGTAGGCATCGCCCTGCCAGTCGAGCGCGCCGATCTCGCCTCCGCTCAGCACGAGCTCGGCCGTGGACTGGGCGAGCCCAGGATCGACGCGATGGTAAGCAAGCGAGGTCGCGTCCGGCTCGAAACGGGGCCACGGCTCGCCACGCAGCGTCTCGAAGACCGCGCTCTTCGTGCCGGGGACGCGCGCCACGAGCCCCTCGATGCGATCGCCCAGCGCCTCCAGCCGGGAGGGATCACGCGCCACGACGCGGATGCCGACCGGGGTTCGAACACCGGTCGCGAGCATGTCCATGCGCGCGCGTACCGGTGTGGTCCAGGCGTTGGTCCAGCCGGGAAGCTCGGTCGCCCGATCGAGCTCGGCCACGAGCTCGGCGGTCGTGCGCGGCGTTCGTTCGGGCCACAACGGTCGCAGCAGCGGCGCGAGCCACTCCGGCGCCCAGCCGGAGTACCAGCGTTCCCGTCGCACGTTCGGCCACTCGGATTGCGGCCGCAGTCGAATGGTGGTCTCCGCCATCGAGAGCGGAGCGGGATCGGTCGCGGTCGTGGCGCGGCCGACCTTGCCGAACACGCTCTCGACCTCGGCAAAGGCCTTGATGGCGCGATCCTGCCGGCCGAGCTGCTCCGCCGCCTCGCCGAGCGAGAGCCCCGCCCGCGACGTGGGCATGAACAGCAGATCGCCTTCGTCGATGCGCGGCAAGAACTCTCCGCCGAGCTTCGCCGCTACCGGCAGGCACGACAGCACCGCGAGCGCCGCGGTGACGATGGTGAGGGCGGGGCGGCGCAGCGCGAAGTCCACGAAGGGCCGGTAGGCGCGCACCAGGCGTCCGGTGAGCGGGTTGTCGAACTCGCGCCGCGTGCGGCCGCGCAGCAGGAGCTCCCGGAGCGCCGGAGCGAGCGTGAGCGCGACGAGCGCCGCGGCGACGATGACGAACGTCTTCGTGATGGCGAGCGGGCGCAGCAGCCGCCCGGTCTCGCCCGTGAACGCGAAGACGGGCAGGAATGCGAGCGCGGTGATCAAGAGTGACGTGAGCACGGCGGGAGCGAACGACGACGCGGCCTGGGTGATCGCCGCGCTACGCCGTTCGGGCGGCGCGGCGGGATCGACGTCCTCGAGGCGCCGGTGACAGGCCTCGAGCGCGACGACCTCGGCGTCCACTGCCATCCCGAGCGCGATGCCGATTCCGCCGAGGCTCATGATGGTCGCGGGCACGCCGAAGAGCCACATGCCGGCGAACGTGAGCAGCAGCACGAACGGCAAGGTGAGGAGCGGGATCAGCGCGCTCCGGAAATGCAGCAAGAACAGCAGGATCACGGCGACGACGACGGCGATCTCTTCACCGAGCGCGCCGAGCAGCGTGCGCTCGACGCGCGACACGAGCCGCGAGCGGTCGTAGGCGGTGACAATCTGGATCGTCGCTTCCTGGTGGGGAACGTTGGCGGGCGTGAGCTTTTCGCGGAGCTCTCCGAGCTTGCGCTCGATCTCGGGGATCATCCGCGAGGGATCGGCGTCGCGACGCGCGATCACGATCCCGCCGAGCCCGGCGACCTCGCCGTCGAAGTCGGCGTAGCCGGTGAGCATGTCGGGGACGAACTCGAACTTCGCGACGTCACCGATGTGCGTGCGCGACATGCCCTCGAGCTCGGGCGCGTTGTCGACCGGTACGAAACGATACCGCTTGAGGTCGGCCTGCCCGTGCGCTTCGCGCCGCAGCGACGCCACCACGTCCGTGAACGCGACGGCCCGCATGCGGAGCTGTTCCGAGCTCGTCTCGACCACCGCCTGTTGCAGTCCGCCGCCCACGGACGCGACGTCCGCGACGCCGGAGATCTCGAGCAGCGCGGGCCGAATCAGCGTGTCCTGCAAGCGCCGCATGCGGAGCAGCGACGCCCGCCGCGTGGGGTCCACCAGCACGTACTGGAAGATCCAGCCCGTGCTCGACGCCAGCGGACCGAGCTCCACGCGCGCCGCGGCGGGAAGCCGGGGACGCACCCGCGCGATCCGCTCCGCGATCGCGGCCCGGCCGCTTTCGAGCTTCGATTCGTGCCCGAAGACGACGTCGATGTAGGCCATGCCGGCCATCGAGGAGCCCCGCACCGCCGTCGCGCCGGGTACGTCCTGGAGCTCGCGCGTCAACTCACGAGTGACCCGCTCGGCGACCTCACGGGCGGGATGCCCCATCCACTCGACGGCGACGGCGATCTCCGGGTCCGAAAGGTCCGGAATGGCGTCGCGATGCAGCGCGCGGCGCGAGAGCTCGCCGCCGAGCGCGAGCAGCAGCGCAATCACGACGACGAGCCGGGGGTGCAGCGCGCACCAGCGCACCACGCGCCCGGTCACCGCCGGATCTCCGCCACGGGCTCCGAGCCCGCTGCGTGCGCCGAGAGGGCGTCGAGAAAGAACGCATTGCCGGCCACGACGCGGTCGTTCTCGCCGAGACCACCGAGCACGACCACCTGCCCCTTCACCACCCGGCCGATCTGAACCGAACGGCGCGTCAAAGCCCCCTCCGTCCCGGCAACGAGCACGTACGGGCCTTCGCTCGAGCGCAGGAGCGCGCTCTCCGGAAACGTCAGGAGCTCGCGCGCCCTCGGCTCGAGCTCGAGCCTGCCGACGGCTCCCTGCGCAAGCGCGCCCGCGCCGCCGGAAGCAGCTTGCTCGCCCGCGCCTGCGACAACGGAGAAACGCACCAGCACGGTCGACGCGTCCCAGGCCGCCGGCTCGTCGCCGCTCATGCGCACGGAGACCGGTGCGCGCGGGGAAAGCGCCGTGTAGAAGACGCCGGACTCGCCCGGTGCCAGGCCCACGAGCTCGTCTCGGTAGAGGACCGCCGCGAGACGCTCGGATGTTTCGAGCCAGGCGTGCGCGCGCACGCCGCTCACGAGCGTGCGGCGGCGCGGCGTTTCGAGCACCGGGCGATCGGAGGGACGCGCGCTCGCAGCCGGCGGAAACGTCTCCGGTAGCCACGTCTTTCCGAGGGTCGGGCTGTCCGTCGTGGGAATCCCACGCCGGGAGCTCGACTGCGCTCGAGGCGCTCGCGGCGTCACCTCGCGGGTGCGGTTCTTCGGCTCGAGCGCCATCTTGCAGATGGGGCACTCCGCGGCCTTGGCGGACGTGACCTCGGGATGCATGGGGCACGCGTAGCGCGCCGCGGCGGACTCCGTGTCGTGATCGTGGACCGCGACGGACAGCCCCGCGATCGCGAGCCCGAGCGCCAGCAGCACGAGCGCGGCGCGCGCCACGAGCACGGAAACGGACGCAGGAGCGAGCGACGGCGTCTTCGGCTTCGTCATTCGTTGTCGGGCGGCGGCCAGCCGCAGGAACCGTCCGGTTGCCTGCAGTCGGACGAGCAGGCATCGGTGTGGATGAAGCACGGGTCGAGGCAGCGATCGCCCGCGAGCTTGGTGCACTGTGCCGCGCAACCACCTCCAGGCGCTCGGCAGCGTGCCGTGAACGCACGTTGCGGGGGCCACTGCGCCGGCGGTGGGGCCACGAGTGCGGCGGGGCGCGCCAGAGCGTCCGGCTCGGTCCCGTCGCTTGCCCGAGTAGCCGCCGCCAGCACCTCGTCCTTCGGGCGGCTCTCGCGCGAAGGACGCAGCACCGGAGCCTCGATCGCTCCTCCCGTCGCGGCTGAACGCGGCGCGAGCGGCGGCTCTTCGCGCCACGACAGCCAGACCACGGCTCCGGCCAGCCCGAGCGCGAACAGTGACGCAGCGACGGCGCGCGAAGGTCTCAAGCCGTTTCCTAGAAGGCGGTGAACGACGCGTTCGCCGTACCGCCGTTCGTGACTTGAATGCAGTAGCCGTGATGGCGCTGATTCGGCAGCGTGGTGGGCCAGCTGCCGTTCTGGGGCATGACGACACCGTTGACGGTGAGCTGCCGCACACCCGTGAACGAAGCGCTCGAGCCCGAGGCCAGCTCGGACGTGGTCTCGTAGCACGACGCCGTCCCTCCCAGCGGACCCGACGTGAAGCTCGTGTTGTCCGGTACGGTGAAGCTGATGGGATTTTCGCACAGGCCGGAGCAGGGTGTCGCGTGCGTCGTCGTGCAGACGGGCAGGCACGTGGCGAGCGAGGTCAGACACGTGGCCTCGACGCCGGCTTGACCCGTCGCGAGGCAGGTCGCGCCCGCCGGCACGCCGGTGTCGTCGGCGCAGAAATCGACGAGCTGTCCGCAGGCCGTCATGGGGAGCGCGTCCCAGTTGTTGCTCGGAGGCGGCCCGTCGAAGCCGTTCGCGGCCGCCTGGTGAACGTGCAACGCCTCGTAGAGCTGCCCGTTGTGGAGCACGCGGTCGCCGATGGCATAGATGATCTGCGGCTGCCAGCTGCCGTCGTTGTTGTTGACGCGCTCGTAGCGATCGGCGCGCACGGGAGGCGGCTGAACGGCCTGCGAGGAGTGAGCGACGCGCACGCGGTAGTCGACGTTCTGGTATTTCACGACGACGCCGGGCGTGTAGCTCTGCCCGCCCGCGAACAGATTCACGATCGGCAGGGGCCGCATCATGTCGTTGTCCTCGTGACCGAGGACGTGGCAATGCCAGAGATAACCGGGACCGACGGTCGGATCGATGGGGAACTGGTTCACGCCCGGAGTCACGCCACCGGTCACGGTCTCTTGCGGTGCCCAGCGGGCGAGGATGCGCGTCAGCTGGTTGGACGGCGCACGAACGGTGTCTTTCCAACCGGTGTCGTAGGGCGGAGCGGGTTGCACGCTGCCCGTCAAGTACGGCGTCGGATCGACCACGATCGGCCGCGTCACCGGCTTGAAGCCGTTCAGGAGATTCCACTGCTGTAGATACGCAGCCGTGTCGATGGTCTGGCGACTGACGACCTGAAACTCGATCAGGTGGATGTGCATCTGGTGACCTCCACCGCCGACGTTCACCATGTCCCACTGCTCGGTAGACCCGATCAGCGGAAACTCGGTGGTGGGCGACGTGAAGTCGAGGCCGTCGACCGAGCGCATCGCGTTGCCGGCGGCGTCCACGTGGTTGTGGAGCGTCTTGATGCGCGTCGGAGCGTCCGTCGGCAGCGCGGCCTTCGGCGGGAACAGCGCCGGATTCAGCGCCGGCGGCGTGACGGGCGTCGTGTTCTGCACCGTGAAGCGCATGATGCGGCCGAGGGTGGTGGCCGGGTTGCCCCCCACGTTCAGCAGCGTGAGCTGCGTGCCGGGCGCGAAAGACGAGAAGTCGATCAGCACGTCCGCGCGCTCGGTGACGCCGATGATGAAGTTGTTCAGCACCTGCGGCGCCGGCAGGTAGCCGCCGTCCGTGCCGATGAGCGTCATGGGTACCGTGACGCCGCCGTTGTCGAGCTGCGGCGTCCACGTGCGTCCGTTGCCCGCCGCGAGGAAATGGAAGCGGTACTGGCGGCGCTCGACGTCCATGTTCGGCCAGACGGCGCCGTTCACGAGGATGGTGTTCGCTCCGTCACCCGCCTGCCAGTACGCGTTTCCGGGGTTCGTGCTCGCGCGCGGGAAGTTGAGCTCGCCGTCGGTGAAGAACGCGCGATCCAGGAGCACGAGCGGCACCTCGTACTGTCCCGTCGGGAGCGGCGACGTCGGTTGGTCGAGCGGCGCGTTCGGATCGCGGATGTAGTATGCGGCGCCCACGTGTCCCGCGTAGACACCGATGCGCGTCATGCCCATCGCGTGCTCGTGGTAGAAGAGCGTCGTGCTCGGCTGCTCGTTGGGCTTCAGGTAGTCGTTGCTCACGTAGCTCGGCCCCACCACCGCCCCGGGCGAAGGCGTGAACCACTCGGTCGCGATGCCGTCGAAGCCGGACTGCACCATGAGGCCGTGATTGTGCGTCACGTGCGGAACCGGAAATAGCGCGTCGGCGTAGCCCGGAGGGAACGGCGTGAACGGGACGACGGGCGGCTCGATGTGGAGGGGATTGGCCCAGTGCAGCGTCGGGTCGATCGGCAGAAACGACGGATCGTGGATCTCGTTGCGCCAGCGAACCAGCGTCGGGATCCCGCGAATGTTGTCGAAGATGGGGCCGGGAACGCTGCGCACGAACTCCGTCGCCGACGACCCGGTGATCTTCACCTGACCGCCGTAAGCCTCCACGTTCGTGGCGGGCAACGGCGGCGGGAGCATCTGGACGACCGCACGCGATACGTTCACGTCGTACTCGTGCCGGATCACGGTGCTGCCCGAGGTGATGACGGTCGGAGCGTACGTTCGGGGGATCGGCAGCTGGTTCACGAACTGCGGAATCGTGGTCGGATCGAGCGGCACCTGAGTCGGCGACGGCGAGCCCACGCCGAAGCTGGTCGTCGCGGTCGGCTCGTCGCCCTCGAAAACTCCACTGCACCCGGCGAACGATCCGAGCATCGCGACCGCGGCACTTGCATGCCTGAACTTCAGCGTTGACATGATTTCCCCTTTTGCCTTGGACGGGTATCCAGAGACGGCTCGAACAAGTACTCGAAGCGAGCCAGCGAGACGCGTCATAGAATTTCGGACCGCGTGTGCGTCATTGAATCCCGGACCGCGCGCACGCGCGAAAGTTCGCAAACGTCAACCGCATGACGGCGCGCGTCTCGAAACGAGTCGAAAATTTGCACATCGAGCCCGACAGCCGCAGGCACGAAGTGCCGCAAAACGCCCGCCCGACCGCGGAGCACATCACCCTACCCGCCGCGGCCGTGACGGGCTCGCCCGTCTCCGTGACGCAGACCGACGAGCCAGCGTCGCGCCCCACAGCACATACTCTCGACGTCATATGCACTTGGAGACATGTCCATGTCGCGAGCTCGCGCTTCAGCTGCGCGGTCGCCATAACGACAAAAGACCAGCGACCGTGAGTGAGCAGACCCACGGCCGCTGTAAGAATGAGGAGGCGCCTACGGGGCGGAGGGGGATACGCACCGCGGCGCCTCGCGGG
>DASXWF010000872.1:0-2996 GCA_036503835.1 Polyangiaceae bacterium
GTCGGGGTGCGCCGGATCGAGCAGCGAGAGGAGCGCGCCGAGCGCGGAGACGCGCACCGTCGGATCCGGGTCGGCGAGACGCTCGAGCGCCGGCGGGAGGGCGCTCGGACCGCCGAGATCGCCGAAAGCCGCGAGCGCCACGGGCGCCGATAACGCGCCGCGCTCGAGCGCGGCGCGCACGCGATCGACATCCGTGGCGTCGCCCACGCGAGCGAGCGCGCGCGCGCAACCGTCCGCGGCGCCGAGTCCGCTCTGCGCGTCGACGCAGGAGCGCAGCGCCGGGAGCGCGCGCGGGCCGGCGCGCTCGACGGCGGCGAGCACGGGGTCGAGGTCGAGATCCGGCTGCCCGAGCCGGGCCACCAGCGCCGCGAACGCTTCGGGCGTCCCGAGCCGCCCGAGCGCACCGAGCGCGGCCGCGCGAGCCGCGGGTGTGCCCTCGTCCAGTCCGGCGATCACGCTCGAGACAGCGGACGGATCGCCGAGCTTGCCGACCGCCTCGAGCGCCGCGATGCGCACGCCCTCGTCGGAATCGCGCAGCACGAGCACGAGCGCGCTCACGGCACGCGGGTCGCCGAGCTCGCCGAGCGCGCGCGCGGCGACGCGGCGCACGGCGGGGACCGGATCCATGACGCGCGCGAGGAGCGGCACGACCGCGCGGCGATCGCCGAGGCGCCCGAGCGCCGCGACCACTTCCCGCCGCACGTCGGGCACCGGATCGTCGAGACGTCCGAGCAACGGCACCACGGCATCCGGGGTCTCGGACGCACCGAGCGCGCGCGCGACGGCCGCGCGGACCCGGGCGTCGGCGTCCGAGCTCGCTCGCCCGAGCGCCGGCAGCGCGTTCGCGCTCGGCTGAGCGCGGAGCGCCTCGGCCGCCGCGAGCCGGATGCGGGTCTCGGGGTCCGAGAGCCATGCCGAAAGCCGTTCGCCGAGGTCCGGCAGCGCAAGACGGCTCGCGACCGCGACCGCCGATAGCCGCACCTCGACGTCGGGATCGCCGAGCGCGACCGCGGCGAGCCGGCGCGCCGCCGAGCGCGTGAGCTCGCCGAGCTCTTTCGCGCCGCGGCGCCGTACGTCCACGTCCGGATCGGCGAGCTCGCGCTCGACGCGGCGTGCCGCGCTCGGCCAGATCGACGCGCTCGCCGGCACTCCGAGCAGCAGAGCGCACAAAAGCAGCACCGCTCCGCGACCGCGACCGCGCCGGGGCGCGAGCGCTGCGCGAAGCCTGGCTCCGGCCGGCGACATGGGCCGGCAGGCTACCACGCGCGTTCAGGCAAGGCCGCGCTGGCGGCGGACCAGCCAGTGCGCGCCGAGCGCCGCCGCGGCGGCGAGCGTCCAGATCCACGCCGGCAAGAGCGGCTTGGAATGCCGTTCGAGCGTCACGTCGGTAGGCTCGGGCAGCGGCAGGTCGGCCGCGCCGGAAGCCGTCACGCTCCGGCCGCCGGTCACCCGCGCGATGCGCTCGAGCCGCTCGGGATCGGGCCGCGAGTCGCGAAACGCGAGCCCGCCGTCCTCGCACGCGAAATCGAAGCGCGTGGGCGGAGCGGCGCCGACCTTCATGCGCGCGCTGTAGCCCCCCGCGGCGAGCGGGCCGACCTCGGCGGTCGCGCTCGTGCCTTGCAGCGGAACCCTGCGCGTGAGCGGCTGCTCCGTCCCCTCGCCGAGCCGCTCGAGCTCGAGCTCGACTTCGCCGCTCGCGCCGGGCGGCGGGACCAGCGAGAGCTTCACGGGCTCCCCTGCGATGCAGGCGCCGAGGAGCGAGACGTGCCCGACCTCGTAGCGCGGATCGCGCATCAACCAGCCGAGCAGACCGTCCCAGAGCGCGCCGTACGCGCGTCCGCCCGCTCGCTCCGCGAGCTCGCCGAAGCCGAGCTCGTGCGTGCCGTCGACAGCGAGCGCGATCGAGCGGCCGTCGCCGACCTCGGCGAGCGCGAGCACCGGCATCGGCTGGCCGTCGACGCGGCGCTCGGCGTGTTCCCAGAGCACGATCGAGCCGGGCCGCGCTCGGCCGAGCGTGTTCGAACCGTCCATGCGAGGCAGCGCGTCGCCGAGCAGCTCGATGACCCCCGCGAGCGTCGGCGCCGCTCGCCCGGCAGCCGTGTAGGCCGGCACGAAACCCCGCAGATCGTAGGGTTCGCCCTGGCGCGGCAGCTCCGCCGGCAGCACGGCCTCGAGCGGCGACCCCGCGTAGCCGCCGCCCGCGAAGGCCGAGGGTCCCCCGACCATGATCAGACCGCCGCCCGCCCGCACGTACGCGGCGAGCGCGGGCAGGTACGGATCGAGCTTGTACTCGAACGCGTCGATGTCCTGCAGCATCACGGCGTCGAAGCTCGGGAGATGTTGCGTGAAGAGCGCTTCGACCGGGAACGGAATCAGCGAGAGCTCCGAGCTTTCGTCGACCACGTTCGGCGAGTCGCCGTTCGTGCGCAGGATGAAGAATCCGACGAGGTCGATGGACTCGTCCGCCTTGAGCCACATGCGCAGCTGGCGCACGTCGTACGTGGGACGGCCGGCGACGTGCAGCAGCCGAACGCGCTCCCGCGCCACGTCGAGCGTGATGAAGCGCGTGTCGTTCGCCGCCACCTTGTCCCCGTCCGGCGCGGCGATCGCGATTTCGAGGACGCGGCGCCCGGCGCGCTCGACCGTGACCTCCAGATCGACGGTGGCCTCCCCTGCCCCCGGCTTGGCGACGCCGCGCGCGAGCTCGACGGCCCGTGCGCCCTTCTGCAGCTCGCGCACCGTGACGGGCAGCGCGTCGCACGGAAGACCGCCCGCGCAGCCGACGGTCACCTTGAGCGCCAGCGGCTGGTGCGCCACGGCCGCGCCCGCCGCGCTCACCTCGCGCACGCTGGCGTCGGGCGGCGCCTTTTCCGTGAGCCTCACCGTGTGCAGCGGCGCCCCCAGCGCTTCGAACGAGCGCGCGAGCGCGGCGTCATCCACGACGGGCGCGGGGCGCTGCAGCCGCCCGTCGCTCACGACCACGACCGCTCGCGGCC
>DASXWF010000873.1:0-4731 GCA_036503835.1 Polyangiaceae bacterium
TGCCGCCTTTTTCCTCGAAGGTCACCGTAGTGACTGCCCCACCGTCACCGCCTTCCTCATTCGTCCAGACGAGGCGCGAGCGCGGTGTCACTTCGACGTACGTACCGAAGAAGGCCATGGGCTCCGGGGCGGCAGCGAACACGAGACGGTACTTGCCTCCGACGCGAACATCCATCTCGCACGAAAGCAGAGACAGGCCGAGCGACTTCGGTACCCACCAGCGCCCGAACAGCTCGGGATTCGTCCACGCCTCGAACACGATGCGCGCCGGGCCATTGAAGGTGCGCGTGACGACCAGCTCACGCTCCGACTTCCGCTCCACCGTCGTGAGTTTCTTCATGGTGGTGGGCTCATTCTCTTTTCTTGCGTCCATTGACCTTCTCCTTTTGTTTCAGTTCCTCGACAATCTCGTCCAGTGCGTCGAAGCGCGCGGCCCAGAGCTGGCGGTATCTCTCGATCCACGCCGTCTCTTCCTCCAAGCGGAGCGAGCCGAGCTTGCAGGTCCGCACGCGCCCGATTTTCTCCGTGCGGACGAGCCCGGCTCGCTCCAAGACGCCGACGTGCTTCTTCATGCCCGTGAGGGTCATGTGGAACTTGTCGGCTAGGTCCGTGATCGAGGCGTCCGCACGTCCGAGCTGCTCCAGGACGCCGCGTCGGGTGGCGTCCGAGAGCGCGGCGAACGAGGCGTCGAGCCGGGTCGCTGTATACTGAACCATGTGGTTCAGTTTCTAGGACGCGCCTCGATGGAACGCAAGGGGTGGCGGGCGCGCGCCGCCGGCCGGCGGGCTCGAGCCGTCCCCCTGTGGGCGAAAGTCGGTCGGTGTGGGTCGAGTGAGATTCGGACGTTTCGAGATCCGAAGTCGCGGCTCGCCCCATCACCTCACCATGCGCTGCTCGATCCGGCCGAAGCGAACCACCGTCGCCGCGTGGAGCGCGCTTGCCGGTCTCGCGCTTTCCCTCTGCGCCTGCTCCGGGACGATCGCCGGGCCGGACATGTCGGCGGCGGCGAGCGGCGGGGGCTCCGGCACGCCCGGCGCACCCAGTGGCGGAAGCGGGGGCGGCTCGAGCGCCGGTGGCGCGGGCAGCGGCGCGCTCGGCAGCGGCGCTGCGACCTCGGGCGGCAACGCCGGCACCGGGAGTGCGGCGGGTGGGTCGGGCGCCGTCACGTCCTGCACGGCGGCCGACGTTGCGGAGGCGACGGTGGCGGCGCGCATTCGCAGGCTCACGCGGCTCGAGATGGAAAATACGCTCGGCGATCTGCTCGGCGACGACGCGCGGGTGCTCGCGAACGAGCTCGAGCCCGACACGCTCGCGATCGGGTACTCGACGGGCGACGAGCGCAGCATCAGCGCCAACTACGTCGAGGAGCTCCGGGGCGTCGCGGAGGCGGCCGCGGCCGACCTCGACGGCGCGCTCGAGAGCCAGCTGCTCGTGACGAGCTGCTTTTCGAGCGACGCCTCGGCCGCGGACTGCGCGCGCCGATTTCTCGAGGATTTCGGCGCGCGCGCGTATCGCCGGCCGCTCTCGAACGAGGAGCTCGACGGGCTGCTCGAGGTGTACGCGCTCGGTCGTGCGACGGCGGAGGGGGATGACGAGGAGAGCGCGCTCAGGGCGGGGCTCGGTTACGGGGTGCGCGCGCTGCTTCAGTCGTCGAGCTTCGTGTTCCGAACCGAGCTCGGCGAGCCCGGCGTGGAGGGCGAAAGGGTTGCGCTCACGCCGTACGAGGCGGCGTCCGAGCTCTCGTACACGCTGATCGCGTCGCCCCCCGACGCGGAGCTCGTCGCGAGCGCGGCGAGCGGCGCCCTCGCGCAGGCCGGCGAGCGCACCGCGCAAGGGCAGCGCCTGCTCGACGCTCATCCGGAGAGGTTCGCGCGCCAGGCGGAGCACTTCATCCGCGAGTGGCTGTCGATCGACGTGAACAGTCCCGCGTGGAACAAGGACATGGAGCGCTACCCCACGGCCGGGCGGACGCTGAAAGACGCGCTCGACCAGGAGACGACGCTGTTCTTGCGCGACTGGGCGGCAGGAGCGTCGTTCCCGGAGCTGCTCACGACGACGCGCGCGTTCGTCTCGAGGGACAACGCTTCCGTCTATGATCTCGACTCGACCAGCGGCGATTTCGTGCCCGTCGAGCTGGACGCGAGCCGGCGCGCGGGGATCCTGACCTTACCGGCGTTTCTCGGGTCGCGCGCCCACGCCGACGCGAGCTCCCCGGTGCTGCGCGGGATCGCGGTCATGCGACAGCTTCTGTGCCTCGAGCCGCCGCCGATACCGGACGTGGTGCCGCCGCTACCGCCCGCGGACGAGGCCGAGGTGAAGACGACGCGCGAGCGCTACGAGCGTCACACGTCGGTGCCGGCCTGCGCCGCCTGTCATGCGTCGTTCGATCCGATGGGCTTCGCGTTCGAGCACTACGACGCGCTCGGGCAATACCGCGACGAGGAGAACGGCGAGCCCATCGACGCGAGCGGCGCGATCGTGGGCACGGCGAGCTCGGACGGACCCGTCGCCGACGCCGTCGAGCTCGCGAACCGCCTCGCGGAGAGTCCCGAGGCGCAGAGCTGCTTCGTACGCCACGCGTACCGCTTCGCGCTCGGCCGGCGCGACACCCAAGCCGAGGCGTGCGCCATCGACGACTTCGCGAGGTCGTTCCGCGACGGCGAGCTCGACGTGCGCAGGCTGCTGCTCGCGCTCGCCACGTCGCCCGCGACCTTCGAGCGCCTGCCGCTCGCGCAGGATCCCTGATTTCGAACCCTCGGTCCCCCACCATGAAGAGCTCGCCCATGCGCAAAGGCATCTCCCGACGTGCGCTCCTTTCGACCTTCTCCGGCCTCGCCGCGGCGCCGTTTTTCGAGGGGTTGCTCCGCGACGCCATCGCGCAGGAGTCGCCCGCGCTTCCGCGCTTCATCGTGCTTTCGAACCCGCACGGCTGCGCGCCGGAGCTCTGGCGCCCGCGCGCTCCGAACGGCGAGGCAGCGGGCGAGACCGGCTTCGTCCTCGACTACGATCCCGACGCGTCGCTCGGTCCGCTCGAGCCGCACAAGGATTCGCTCGTCGTCATCGAGGGGCTCGATCTCACGTGCAACTACACCGACCTCGACCCGATCCTGACGGGGCACAACGGCGGCAACGTCGCGCCGCTCACCGGTCGCCACGCGCGCGTCGGCGAAGAGAACTCGCTGCGCTGCGACGGGCCGTCGATCGACCACGTGGTGGCGCGCGCGCTCGGCACGAGCCCGTTCTACTTCAAGCCGCTCGGCTATTCCGGCTACACGGGCTCCATCAGCTACGACGACGCCGGCGAGCAGATCCCGAACGAGTACGATCTGCGCGACGCGTATCGGAAATGGTTCGGCTCGTTCACCGCGCCGGCCGGCGACCCCGCGGCGGGCGCTCGCACCGCGGCCGACCTCGGGGTGGTCTCGTTCCTGAAGGACGACGCGAACCGCCTGCGCTCGCGCCTCGCCGGCACGGAGCGCCTGAAGGTCGAGGCGCAGCTCGAGGCGCTGAACCTGCTCGAGAGACGGCTGAAGAGCTCGGCCACCGTGAGCTGCGAAAAGCCGCCGTCGGCGCCGGAGGACCACCTCGAGGAATCGTACCTGCGGACCATCATGGATTTCGGGGTCGAGCTCTTCGCCTGCGGCCTGTCGCAGTCGATGACGCTGGTGATGGACATCGGGCAGACGATGCCGTGGGTCGGGCTCGGCGACGCGAAGATGCACGACGACATCGCGCACGGCTACCGTCCGGACGATCCGGACTCGGTCCGAAAGGTCGCGAAGCTCCAGCGCTGGTACGCGGAGCAAGTCGCCTACCTGATCGAACGCTTGAAGGCCGCTCCCGAGGGCGACGGCACGCTGTACGACAACACCGTCATCCTCTGGGTCAACGAGCTCGGCGATCCCGCCCGGCACATGAACAACAACGTCCCGTACGTGATCGCCGGGGGGGGAGGCGCGCACGCGAAGGGCCGCTTCCTCCAGCTCGGCCACGGCCTCGAGTACGCGGACAAACAGAACCCGAACAACGCGCTTCTCACCTCGATCGCCAACCTCTACGGCCTCGACCTCGCGGGCTTCGGTGACGCGAAGTTTCCCGGGGAGCTCAGCGGGTTTCTCGGATGAAGCGCGCCATCCTCGTTACGGCGCTGGCCGGCACGTTCGCGAGCGCGGCGCAGGCCGCGACGTTCACGCCGATCGCGGAGGAGAGCGGTCTTTCGGTGCCAGGGGCAAAACTAAGGTCGACTTCGGCGACGGCGCGGGGCACTTCGAGAAGGACAGCCTTTCGATTCCGCAGCCGGAGGGCAACGCGCTCGACGCAGGGCTCATCTTCGCCGCCCTCGACGCGGACGGCGACGAGGAGCTCGTCGTCAACTTGGGGCGGCTACGACGCGCGGCCTTGGCGGAGCGCGTCATCGACCGAGCGGAGAGCGAGCGTTGCGAATTCGTGGCTATCGACGGCGGTTCGGGGAAGCGAGCTCATTGGACTTTGCCGGAGGCTGCCGCGCTCGCCTCGGCTCGCCCGGCCGGTTTCAGAGCCGCGACCCAGCGATCGAGCTGCAGTTCGGCGTGCTTCCGCTGGATGCCGTAGTGGCGTTCGAGCGCGTCGGCGAGGAGCTCGCGCTTCTCACCCGACGCGGCCAGGTCGTGGTCCAAAAGCTTGCCCCACTTCGACTTGAGTAGCGGACCGAGACGATCCCACTCCACGCTCACTTCTTCCCAATTCATCTGA
>DASXWF010000874.1:0-2659 GCA_036503835.1 Polyangiaceae bacterium
GCCGGTTCCCCGGGCAACGAGTGTCGTTCGAGCATGGTTCTTCTCCTTTCCGTCCATTCGGACCGGGCGACCAGCAGGTTCCTAGAGATCTCCGGAGCAAACCTCGTGCCGCGCGCGGGGCAGCGGCGCTGGTAGGGAAGGGCCGATTTCACCGGCGACTCGACGCTCGAGCCCCACTCGGGCTTCGGCGCTCGCGAACGATTCGCGGGAGCGCGCCGGTTCGGCGCAAACTCTGCGCCAGCCGGACGCAGGGCGCAGGCGCGGGCCCTTTGGACTACGGTGCGCGGAGGAAGCCTTCGAAATGTCGGGCAACGCGACTCAACCAGAAGGACTCGGCCTCGCGGAGCCGAACGGTGACGCGGGTGTCACGCGCCCGATCGTTCGCGTGGCGAGCGTTCCGGGCATCGTCGAAGCCGGCGTGAGCGCGCCGCTCGGGGCGACGATCGTGGACGGCGGCGTCAACTTCAGCGTGTATTCGCGGGACGCGACGCTGATCGAGTTGCTGTTGTTTGCCGACGCCGACGCGGCCGAGCCCTCGTGGATCGTTCCGCTCATGCCGAATCGGCACCGCACGTACCACTACTGGCACGCGCAGGTTCGGGGCGTCGGTGCCGGACAGATCTACGCCTACCGAGCTCACGGGCCCTACGCGCCGCAGCGCGGGCTGAGGTTCGATCGGGACAAGGTGTTGCTCGATCCGTACGGCCTCGCCGTCGCCGTCCCGACCCACTACGACCGTGAGGCCGCGAAGAGCCGCGGCGACAACGCGGCGCACGCGATGAAGAGCGTCGTGGCCGCCACCGGCAGCTACGATTGGGAAGGCGACGCGCCGCTCCGCTTGCCGTTCACGAAGACGGTGATTTACGAGCTCCACGTGCGCGGCTTCACGCGCCACCCGAGCTCCGGAGTGGCGCCCGACAAGCGCGGAACCTACGCAGGCTTGATCGAGAAGATTCCTCATCTGAAGGACCTCGGCGTTACGGCCGTCGAGCTCCTGCCGGTATTTCAGTTCGACCCGTTCGACGCGCCGCCCGGTCGCGTCAACTACTGGGGGTACCAGCCGGTCTCGTTCTTCGCGCCTCATCACGCGTACAGCTCGCAACGGGAACCGCTGTCGGTGCTGGACGAGTTTCGCGACATGGTCAAGGCGCTGCACCGCGCCGGTATCGAGGTGATCCTCGACGTGGTGTTCAACCACACGACCGAGGGCGGGCAGGACGGGCCGGTGCTCTCGTACCGCGGCCTCGCGAACGACACCTACTACATCCTCGAACGGGATCGCGCGCGCTACGCCGACTACACGGGCTGCGGCAACACGCTGAACGCGAACCATTCCATCGTGCGCCGCCTGATCCAGGACAGCCTCCGCCACTGGGTGACCGAGATGCACGTCGACGGCTTCCGCTTCGATCTCGCTTCGATCCTCTCGCGTGACGAGCACGGCGTGCCGCTCCCGAACCCGCCGGTGCTCTGGGACATCGAATCGGATCCCGTGCTCGCCGGCACCAAGCTCATCGCCGAGGCTTGGGACGCGGCGGGTCTCTACCAGGTCGGCGGCTTCGTCGGGGACACCTGGCAGGAGTGGAACGGCCGCTTCCGCGACGACGTGCGGCGCTTCGTCAAGGGCGACGCCGCGTCGGTGCCCGCGCTCGCCGCGCGGCTGCTCGGCAGCCCCGACATCTACGCGCACGAACAGCGCGAAGCCGAGCAGAGCGTCAACTTCGTGACGTGCCACGACGGCTTCACGCTGAACGATCTCGTCTCCTACGACCGCAAGCACAACGAGGCGAACGGTGAGGACAACCGGGACGGCTCGAACGACAACCTGAGCTGGAACTGCGGGGTCGAGGGTCCGACCGACGATCCCGAGGTCGAGGCGCTCCGCAACCGCCAGGTGAAGAACTTTCTTTCGCTGCTCCTGCTCTCGGCGGGGACACCCATGCTCACGATGGGCGACGAGATGCGCAGGAGCCAGCGCGGCAACAACAACGCCTATTGCCAGGACGACGAGACGAGCTGGCTCGACTGGAGTCTGCTCGAGCGACACGCGGACCTGCATCGCTTCGTTCGCGTCTTCAACGAATTCCGGCAGCGCCGAGACGTGACGACTCACGAGGACCGCCTCACCCTGCAGCAGCTACTCGAGCGCACGCCCGTCGAGTGGCACGGCGTCGAGCTCGGCTGTCCGGACTGGAGCGACAGCTCGCACTCGCTCGCCTTCACGCTGAGGAGCTTGCACGGCCGGCTCGTCCTGCACGGCATGCTGAACGCGTACTGGGAGCCGCTCCGGTTCCAGCTACCGCCGCCCGCCGTGCCCGGCCGGAGCTGGCGCCGCTGCATCGACACGGCGCTCGCGGCGCCCGACGACGTCTGCCATTACCGCGAAGGCGCGGTGCACGCCGAACCGACGTACTTGGTGCAGGCACGCTCGCTCGTGCTGATGGCGCTCGAGCTAGAGCCGCTCCCGTGAGCGTGGAGACTCGGTCAGATTCGTCGGTCTGGCTCGTTGCCGCTCGCGCCGATCGCGATCGGCCCTCGCCAGGACTGACCGAGGAGTACTAGAATCGCTCCGGAACGAACTTGAACGGGTGGGGCGCTTCCTTGTAGCGACCGATCTTGCGGCGCGGCAGCTCGACGTCCGGCTTCGGCAGCTTCTGGT
>DASXWF010000875.1:0-2575 GCA_036503835.1 Polyangiaceae bacterium
GGCGCGCGCCGCGCAGCGCGAAGCGATGAAGCAGCAGGTCGCCGAGATGCACGAAGCCGCGGACGCCGTGCAGACCGGAGCGCTGGTCGAAGGCGCGTTCACCGCGGCCGGCGCGGCCGTGTCCGGAACAGCCACGGCGCTCGAGCCGGGGGTGACCACCGCGGGAGGCCGTACGAGAACGGAGGTGGCAGGGGAGGTGGGCGTCGCGCTGAGGTCCATGGCTTCATCGGCCGGGGAGCTCGCGGGCGATGCGCCGCGCATGCACCACGAAGCGAACGCGAAGCAGGCCGAGCACGAGGCCGAGCGGGCGAGTTGGCAGGCCGACGACGCGCGCCAGCACGGAGAGCGCGTGGCCAATCACACCGATCGCATGCTCGAGCAGGTGAGCGCGATCATCGACGGCGAGCACGCAGGGAACCTCGCGATCCTGGCGAATTCGTGAGCGAAGCGCGCGCTCAGCGCGTGACTTCGGGAGTGTAGGCGCTGCTGCGGCCCGAGGGGCGCGGGGCGAGCTTGCGACAGCGCGCGATCAGCTCTTCCGTGCTCTTCGGCATCGGAACGCGCGCGCGGGCGATGGACGAGATCAGCTCTGCCACGTCGCGCACGAGCCGCTTGCCCTGTTCGGCTTGCTGGCGCTGGTGCGTGGCGCGGCTCTGATCGAGCTCCGAGCGGAACGACACGAGCTTTTCGCGCGCGACGGCGAAGGAAGTCCAGACGTCGAAAACGTCGGCGTTCGCGCGCAAGGTTTCGCTGTACGCCTTGGCGGCGACGGCGAGCTCGATGGCCAGGGCACCGACACCGCGAAACCCGGGCAGCGCCTCGAGCAAAGGGACGGCCTCGTCGACGACACGGTCGATACAGCGCATGGCCATCGCGACCTTGAGGTAACGACTCCGGTAAAACTCCGGGATCGGAAACGCGAAGGCCTTGAAGGGTTCGCCCCAGAGCTCGTCGATGCCCTCCTCGCCGCTGCGGTGCAGGACGAGCCGGCCGAGCGTCAGCGCCTCCTGGAGGTGCTCGCCGCAGCGGCGTAGCAAGGGATCGCTCGGCGCGATCACGATGCCGCTCGATTGGAGCTCCACGAGCTTCGTCAGGATATCCGCCGCCCGGTTGAAGAGCGCCGCAGCGAGCATGCCGCCCTTCACGCGACGGCGTGCGGGATCGGTCTCGGAGTCGAAGGCGCTTCGTGCTTCCTCGAGGCGCGAGCCCGGCACGTACAGGCCGTGCTCGATGTGATTGAACAGGCGGCGCGTCAAAACGGCGATCAGGCGCCGCTTCTCCTGGAGCGTGTCGGACGGAATCGGATACGCCTTGATCCAGTAACCGTCGTAGTAGACGCGCAAGCGTCCCTCGATCACGCGCTCGGTGCCTTCGGCGATCTGGTGGGTCATCGTCCATCTCGGCGGCGTGCCGGCGACGCCGCAAGCGATGTGCCGATTCTACTCCGTTTGTGTAGCGAGCAAGTGCGTTCGAATTCGGAACGAACGCGACCGTCGCGAACGGCGTCGCGAATTGGGTCTCTGCGAAGCGGGTCACAGAAACATTCCGGAAGCAGCACCGAGCGCTTCGGGACCCCAACTCGCGACACCTCGGGGCTCGCCACATGGGGCACCCATGATCTCCCCAGCTTCCCCACCCGCGACAGCGCGCTTCAGAACGCCGGCAGCGTGAGCGCGTCTATTGCCAGGGAGACGCGGGCGCGGTCTTGTACGGAAAGCTCGGTCCGTACGAGGGAGGCGCGGGAAAGTCCTGACCGGGTTGGACTCGCGGCGCGCTGCCCCGAGCACGATTCCTCGAGTCGGATTCCGAATCGGCGCGACCTCGCGCTGGGCGGACGGCGGGATAATAGGTCTCGTAGGGCGCGCCGTACGCCGGCAAATAGTTGTTCACGACCACCTGGACGGGCGCCGCACCGGGCGCCGCGGCGGGCACGGCGCGCGCTTCCGCAGCCGAGATTTCGCCGCCCAGGGTGACCGTGCGCTGCAAGCGGGGCCGAGACTCGCTTTCCACTGGGAGTGCGATCGGCTCGGACTGCAGGGGAGCGGCACGCGCGGCGTCGAGCGGCGGCTCCTCGAGCCGCGCGCTCAGGTGCTCGCCGAGCGACATCCCCGCCTCCGGCTCCCTGAGCCAGGCCGCGCTGGAAGTCGCGCAACCCGCCAGCGAAAGCGCGAGCAGTGCGTGCGGCCAGAACCTGGGTGAGCCCGCCATGGTCCCGTAACTTGCGCTCGGGACGCGGCGTCCGCAAGGGCCGGCTCGAGGCCGCGCACCAGAGCATCCCTGCCCGCCCAGTCTCGCCCGCGATGACTCACCCGACCCCGCGACGCGGAGGGCGTGATAGGCGCCGCGACTCAACCCCAGCTAACACAGGCCGTGCCGTAGCGTGCGCAGAAACTCCAGCACCTCTCGCTCTCGAGCTTCGACGTCGCACGCCGCCACCGTCTCCGGCAGCCAGCCAGAGGGCGGCTCGAGCTCGCTCTTGAGCGTGCACCGTTGTCGTTCGTCCGAGTCGGTCAGGTGCAAGCTCCGGGCAGCGTCGAGCAGCACCGAAAGCTCGTGAATTCGCTTCAAGCGGCGG
>DASXWF010000876.1:0-2570 GCA_036503835.1 Polyangiaceae bacterium
TGCGCTTGGGCATGGTCGCATAGCCCAGGATTCCCCAGAGCACCGTGACGACCAGCAGCACCCAGGAGATATGCCGGTTCTCGGTGAAGAAGCGCGCGGTGTTGCGCGTCTTTGCGATCATCGTCTGTTCTGATTGGTGAGCCATGGCAAACCTCTGCCGTGCGGACGGCGCCCCTCGAAAGAAACCAATTACCTCGTTCGAACGCGAACTCGTGCCGACCGGAAGCGTCAGCGGATCTCGACGCTGTCGTCACCGTCGCGCAGGAGCGTCACGCCGATCGTCACGACCCGCGCCGAACGCTCGAGACCGCGCGTGACGACCACGCCGTTGCCGATGACGTCGCCGAGCTCCACGTCGCGGAGCCGCGCGCGCCCGCGCTCACCGGTGCCTTCGACCACGAACACCGCGTAGCCTTCGGGGTTCTTGGGTGACCGGATCACCGAGCGCAAAGGGACCACCACGCTGTTCTGGTCGAGCTCGCCGCCCTGCACGCGCACCGAGACCACGGCTCCGGCCCGAAGCTCCTGCGAGGGGTTCGGCAGCAAGGCCTCCACCGCGAAGACTCGACCGTTGCCGTCGGCCGCCGGCGCGATGCGCGTGACCCGAGCCGAGAGCAGCTTCTCCGGCGTGCGAGCCTCGCTCTCGGCGCCGACGAAGACCGTGACCGGCGTGCCGAGCTCGAGCTTCTCCACGAGCACCTGCGGAGCGCCGAACACCGCCTTCATGCCCCGCGTGTCGGCGACGCTGATCGCCGGCTGACCGGGCGCCACCAGCGATCCCACCTCGATCCTGCGCTCGAGCACGACGCCGTCCATCGGCGCGCGCAGCGCCGTGTCGCCGACCGCAATCGCCGCCTCACCCGACTGCGCCTTCGCCCCTTCCACCTGAGCGCGCGCCGCGTCGGCGCGGGCGAGCTTCGAGTCGAGCTCGGCCTTCGTGACCGCGCCGCCGGCGAAGAGTCGGCGGGCTCGCTCGAGCTCTTCGGCGGCGAGTGTCTGGTTCGCACGCGCCTCGCTGAGCTGAGCCTGCGCCGTCTTGAGCTTCTGGACGTAGTCGCCGGGGCGGATCCGGGCGAGCACGCTGCCCTTCTCGACGAAGTCGCCCTTGTCGATCGTGCGCTTCCCCTGCGGGGTCTCGATTTCCGCGAGCTCCGCGACGTAGCCGTTCACCCGAAACGCGAGGTCGACCCGCGTCTCCGGCTCGAGCGTGCCCGAAAAGCGGCTTTGCGTCGGGTTCGCGGGCGGAGCGGCGAGCTCGATCTTGACCGGAATCGGCTGACTTTCGCGCGCCTGCGCCGGCTGGCTGCAGCTCGGCAGCGCCGCGCACGAGACCAGAGCGAGGAGCCCGTACTGAAGATTCGTGTTCATGTCGTCCTCCGTTTCCGCTCGGTCGTGCTCAGCGGCTCGCCACTCGCCTCGGTGAGGCCGAGACGCGCTCCCCGCCGATGTCGAAGCGGCCCTGAAAGCCGGCGAAGACGAAGCCGGAGAGGCCGGGATCCTCGATGTTCTCGGAGGTGCTCGCGTCGACCGGCTCCGTGAGCGTGAACATCGACAACGTACCGCCGATCACCGGGCCGATGCTGGTCGAAGAACCGAGTCGAAAGTCCGCGCCTACGCGCAGCCGCAGGATCTCCCAGCCCTGGATCGTCTCGTTGCCGGTATCCGGACGATCGACCCAGTAGCTACGAAAGCCGGTCCCGACGCCGATCCAGGGATCGGTGCGGGAGAACGGCGCGAAGTGATACTGACCGTTCACGCCGAAAGCCGCCGAGTAGCTGTGCGTGCCTTCCGGGAGCTCCCTGCCCGCCGAGAAGCGCGCGCCTTCCACGTACACACCGACCATGAAGCGCGGGTCGATTCGGTAGCCGAGGCCGAGCTGGAGCGACGGGCCGAGGCCGCCGAGCTCCTTCATGCCCACTCCTTGCTGGGCGCCCTCGCCGAAGCCGCGCGTGACACCCTGCGCGATCGAAATCTCGAACGCATCCCGGGGAGCCACGCCCTCGGTCTTCTCCGCCGGCGCCTCCGCCTCGGCCCGCGCCATCGACGGCACCAGAACTGCCGCCACCACCATCGAAAGAATCGTGAATGTCCGCATCGCTGTACCTTCCCTGCCCACTCACCGAGTGGAGCGAAGCGGCGGTTTGCAGCGGGCGTGCCAGACCCGGCGGGAGCGCGGGTTCACGGCGTTTTCGACGAGAATTCCGGCGCCTTGCGTGCTGGCTGCAGGGCTATGGCCATTCCGGGACGACGCAGCGCCGCGACAGAAGTCCGTCCGGCGAACAGATGTCCGCCCCTTCGCTGCGCTCGGACGCAGGGCCGCGGCGGCGCGCGCCCCATGCGTTCACGAAAGCCGGCGCGCTTCTTCCGCGCCGCACAGCACCACGCTGAAGCGCGTCCCTTTCGCCGACGACTCGCAGGTCGCGGAGCCTCCGCGCGATTCGGCGATGGCACGAACGATGGCCAGCCCGAGGCCGGTCCCGCCCCGATCGCGCTCGGTCGTGAAGAAGCGCCCGAAGATCTTGGGCAGGTTCGCGGCGCTGATCCCGGGGCCGTCGTCCTCGACCTCGACG
>DASXWF010000877.1:0-2744 GCA_036503835.1 Polyangiaceae bacterium
CACAGCGCTACGCGCGTCGTCACGGTTGCGGAGCCTAGCTCACCCTACGCGCTGCAACGAGACGAGAACACGGTCTCTTCGCCGGACCGTCGCCGTTCGTGCCGCGCTCGGTCACGGACTCCGCGCACAGCGAAACCCGAGCGTGTCGTCCGTCGTCGCGGAGAGCAGGCTCGTGCGAAAGATCGAGGTGAGCCACGTCGGCGAATACTCCCAGTTGCCGCCGCGGACGACGCGCTCGAGCGGTTCGTCGAGCTTCGCGTAGTCTCTTTGGTCGAGGGTCGGGTAGTGGCCGTGGGCGTCGAGGAGCCACTCGGACATGGAGCCGTTGAGGTCGTAGTGATCCCAAAGTGCCTGTCCGTTGCGGCTCGAGCCGACGGGGAGGATGTCGGTGGCGGCGCAGTCTTGGGGCTCGGAGCCGTCAGCCAAGCAGTCATAGGAGGCGTAGTCGGTCCTGTAGTTGGCCCGGTCTCCGAGCGCGGGCTCGTCGCCCCACGCGTAGAGGTATTGGTTGTCGCCGGCGACCGCGGCGTATTCCCACTCCGCTTCGGTGGGCAGGCGGCCGCCGTCCCAGATGCAGAAGAGGGTCGCGATGTACCAGTCCACGCAGTTCACCGGCAGAGTGTCGTTGCCCGTGTCGGCGACCCAGGTGCCGTAGGGCTCCCGGCCGTCGCAGCCCATGTAGACGTCCTTGAGTTGCTGGACAGTGCTGTACACGAAGACGCGCGCGTCCCAGCCGCTGCCGGGGATGTGGGGATGCTCGCCCGCTCCTTCGCGCGGGTTGCCTGCCGCACGCCACTCTTCGTAGTTGTTCACGAAGGTGCGGAAGCGGCCCACCGTCACTTCGAACATGTCGAGTCGATACGGGGACAAGTGATGGTTGAAGGCTTCCTCGGTCCCGTAGCCCTGGACGAAGAGACCTTCGGCGATCAGCGGGCTCTCACAGCAGCTGTATCCGTCGCAATCGTCCAGACCCCAGCACGAAGGTTTCGTCGCCCTGCATTCGGAGGTGCCGTTGCAGGTCCAGCCGCTCTCGACCAAGCAGTCGGAGCAACCGTCACTCGGCACGTCGTTGCCGTCGTCGCATTCTTCGCCGGTCTCCGTCATGCCGTCGCCGCACAGTGCGGTCGAGCCGGTGCCCGCGCTCCCGCCGGCGCCTGGATCGGAGCCACCCGCGCTCGAGCCGCCACTGCCGGCGGTTTCCGCACCAGCGGTGCTGCCTGCGCCGCCGCCGGTTTCGCCCGTGCCTCCCGCGCTGAGACCTGTACCTCCGCCGCTCGACGACGAGCTTCCTCCGTTACCGTTGCCTGCGCCCGTCGCGCCGCTCGCGCTCCCGCCGACTCCGCTCCCGGCGTTCGCCGCGCCCGCCTGTCCCGAGCTACCCCCGCTCGCGCCCGGCCCCGCGCCAGCCATAGCGCCTGCGCCCGCCGGGTCGTCGTCATCATCCTCATCGTTGCGCGATAGCGCACAGCTTGCCAGGGAAAGCAGGACGAGCACGCCGAAGGCGGGTTGCTGACTCTTTGCCATCGAGACGAGCCTGGACCCTGACGCATGAACAGGGCGGCTTCAACCGGTCCCTCTTGAGCGCCGGCCTGGCGGTCGGTTGGGGGGAGGGAGCGCTGCTGGCGAGGAAGGTGATTCCCTCGCCGGAGCCGCTCCCGACAGCGACCATCGCAAGCTCGACCCCGGCCCTGGTCACGGCGGACGGAGCGACAGCGGAAGTCTGGGGTTTCGGCCGGACGAGCACGGCCTCGGGGAACGCCGCGGTGATCCCGGCTCGCTCATCCGGAACCGCGCTCGCGAACACGGTCGCGGACGCTCGACCCGTACGGGAGTCGGCCTCTACGAGGTGGAATTCAAAGACCTTCCCAATTCCGCAGAAGCAATTCTCAGGTGACGACCGCTTGACGGGACGAGCGGCGCCGCGCTTCCTTCCGGAGCCGGCTCCGCTCGCCGCCTCGAAGCCCACCGTCAAGGACGCGAGCTGGAGGGGCTCGGGTGCGAACCGTTGACGGCCGAGACTGGATCGAAGCCTCCGCCGGCGGCGCGAAGGATCTCGTCGATCGAGAAGCCCTCGCTCTCGTGGAAGCGCCGCGGGGCAAGGGCTGACCGTTCACCCGCGTGCGGTGGCCGCGTGCCCGAACGCGCTCTGCCAGAGTGTCGCCAGTGTCGCGCGACCCTCAACGGACGCTCGTCATTCGAGCGCGTGTAATCCGAATTGATGACAGACATTCTCCGCTAAAACTCGAAATCACCGAGTAGGCTTGACAGGGCCGACTGAACTAGAGTTTTACTCGCGTCCATCGAGAGTCGATAACTTCCGGGAGCGGTATGCCGGGGTCGAACATCTTTGAGACAGCATCGCTTGCGCTCGCGTGCCTTCTGGCCGCGTCCCTCGTCGGGTCCGGCTGCACGTCGCACGACGGCGACCCGGCCGCGCGCTCCGACCTCGCTCTCGATCCGTGCAACTTGACGGCGCCGTTCGGTCCGGCCGTTCCGGCGTTCACCGCGCCCGGGCTTTTCGACGGGTTGACCTTCTCGACCGACGGCCTCACGGCCTACCTCTCCGCGCGCCCGAACTCGACGAGCGCACACGACATCTTCGTCGCTACCCGTACCGCGGTCGCGCACGCGTTCGAAATTCCAGGCGTCGTCACGAGCGTGAGCGGGACCTCGGAGGACCGCGCGCCGTCGCTCACGAGCGACGGATTGAGGCTCTACGTCGCGCGGCTGAACGGAAACTCACT
>DASXWF010000878.1:0-9832 GCA_036503835.1 Polyangiaceae bacterium
TGTGCCCCAGGTTGACCATCACGCCACCGGAGGCGGCAGAGAGGTCGGACACCGCGCGAGTCACGACGGCTTCGAGGCGGGCTTGATCGATGGGTCGAGCATTCATGGTTTCGTCCTTTCGTGAGCTCAAAGTCTGGCGAAACAGCCGAATTCTCGGGAGTGCCGGGATCGCCCGCGAAAGGTCCGATCGTGCCAAAGTGAGCCGCCGCGGTTCGTCTCGCAGTATTGAATGGTCAGAAACCGCATGCCCCGCCGCCCGCCCGTACCCGGCTCGCACCCCCGCCACGTCAGCATCGTGGCGTTGCCCGAAGGAGCGGCCTCGACGCTGTTCGGCGTCTTCGACGTGATGAACGCGAGCGCGCTCATGAATCTGTCGCCTCCAGGCACGCCCGCCCCCTTCGAGGTCGACATCGTAGGCGAATCGGCCGGTCCCTTGCAGCTCGCGAGCCGTGTTCCCGTGAGCGTCCAGCGCTCGATCGACGAGATCGACACGACCGACATCGTGATCGTGCCGTCCGTGATCCTGCCGCCGGGCGGCTGGGAGCGGGGCCGCTACCCGCGCCTGGTCGAGTGGCTCGAGACCATGCACGCGCGCGGCGCGCTGCTCTGCTCGGCTTGCTCCGGCATCTTCCTCCTGGCCGAAACCGGCCTCTTCGACGGCAAAGACGCGACCTGCCACTACCACTACGCCGCCGCGTTCTCGGCGGGCTTTCCCGGCGTCTCCGTCCACCCCGAGCGCGTGCTCGTGATCAGCGGCTCACGCGACGAGCTCGTGTCGTCCGGCGCGTCGACGACCTGGCACGACCTGACTCTCTACCTCATCGCTCGCTTCGCCGGCGCGACCACGGCGCAGGATTGCGCGCGAATCTACGCGCTTCAGTGGCACCACGACGGCCTCACGCCCTTCATCGTCTTCCAGGGCAAGCTCGACCACGGCGACGGCGAAATCAAGAGCGCGCAGGAGTGGCTCGCCCAGCACTTCTCCGTGAAGAACGCCGTCGAGGAAGTCGTCAAGCGCTCCAAGCTCGCCGAGCGAACCTTCAAGCGGCGCTTCACGGCCGCGACCGGGCTCGCCCCCATCGCCTACGTCCAGCGCCTCCGCATCGAGGACGCCAAGCGGCGCCTGGAGCGCACCGAAGCCCCGGTCGACGAGATCAGCTGGCGCGTCGGCTACGAAGACGGCGCGTTCTTCCGCCGCCTGTTCAAACGGACGACCGGGCTCGCGCCGGGGGCGTATCGAAAGCGCTTCCGGATCCCGGACTTCGCGCGACCGTAGTCTCACTCCCCGGCGAGCAGCTCCGTCAAGACGGCGTGATCGAGCGCGACCGGAGTCTCCTGACCCTCGAGCAGGGCCTCGGCGAGAGAGCGCTTTTCCCCGTGCATTTCGAGGATGCGCTCTTCGATCGTCGCCTCGGTGATCAGGCGGTAGACCGTGACCGGGCGCTCCTGGCCGATGCGGTGGGCGCGATCCGTCGCCTGCGCTTCGACCGCGGGGTTCCACCACGGGTCGAGGTGGATCACGTAGTCCGCCGCCGTCAGGTTCAGGCCGAAGCCACCCGCTTTCAGGCTGATCAGGAAGAGCTCGCCGCCGCCCGACTGGAATTCCTCGACGCGAGCATGGCGCGCCTCTTTCGGCGTCGAGCCGTCGAGGTACGTGTAGCGGAAGCCCCGTTCGTCGAGCTCGGCGCGCACGATCTCGAGAAAGTCGACGAACTGGCTGAAGACGAGCGCGCGATGACCGTTCGCTCTGAGTTCCTCGGCGAGCTCGAGGAACGCGGCCAGCTTGGAAGATTCGTGCGGCGCGTCGGGAAACACGAGGCGCGGGTGGCAGCAGAAGCGCCGGAGCCGCGTGATCTCGGCGAAAACGTGCAGGCGCTGCCGTTGCTTGCCGTGGAGCTTGTCGCGGATCTGGCGGCGGAGCAGTGCGTAGCGCAGGCTCTCGTCGTCGTTCAGGCGCACGCCGTGGCGCACGTTCGTGATCGGCGGCAGCTCCGCGAGCACGTCGCGCTTCTCACGCCTCAACAAGAACGGCGCGATCAGCTGCTTCAAGGCGCCGCGCCGCTCGCTGTCGCGATCGCGCTCGATCGGCTTCATGAAGCGGAGTTGAAACTCCTTGAACGCGCCCAAGAGCGCCGGATTCGCGAAGTGGAAGAGGCTCCAGAGATCGCCGAGATGATTTTCGACCGGCGTGCCGGTGAGGGCGAAGCGGTAGCGCGCGGGCACGCCGAACGCCGCGCGGGCGCGCAGCGAGTGCGCGTTCTTGATGAACTGCGCCTCGTCGAGTAGGAAGGTGTTCCACTCCCTCGCCGTGAATTTTTCGGCGTCCTGCTGCAAGAGCGCGTAGCTCGCGATCAGCACGTCGGGCGGGTCGTCGAGCCACGAGCCGCGTTCCCTGCCCGTGTACTCCGCGGCGCGCAGGCTCGGGGCGAAGCGCTTCAGCTCTTCGAGCCAGTTCCGGCAAACCGAGGTCGGCGCGACCACCAGCGCGGGTCCGCCGGAGCGGCGAGCGAGCAGCAGCGCGATGGCTTGCAGCGTCTTGCCGAGGCCCATGTCGTCGGCCAGGCAGACGCCGAGCCCGAGCTGGCTCATGCGAGCGAGCCATTCGTACCCCTCGATCTGATACGACCGGAGCGTCGCTTGCAGGCCCGAAACCGGCGGCACCTCCGCCGCGAGCGTGCGATCGCAGTGAGCGAGCCATTCGCCTGCCCCTTCGTCGAGCTCGAACCGACCGCCCGACTCGATCAACGCTCGCAACGTGCCGATGGCCGCTTCCGGGATGCGGAGCTCGCTCGAAGCGCGCCCGGGCGCTTCGGCGGCGCTCGCGAGGAGCGCGAGTACGCGCCGGGCGCGACGTTCCACTTCGACGAAGTCGCCGTTCGGCAGCCGCAGAAAACGGCCGGACTTGGTGAAGGGCAGCGTCGCGAGCTCGGCCAGCGCGACCTCCGTGAGGTCGTCGAGCGCCACGCCGCCGGTGACGAGGTACCAGCCTTTGCTGCGCTTCAGCGCGCCGTGGAGCGCCGCCGCGCGCAGCGTGCCCTTCGACGCCAGCGGCCGCGTGTCTTGCCATTCGAGCGCGTGCGCGAGCGAGCTCTCCTCGAGCTCGAGCAGCAACGCGAACAGCCCCTCCTCGCCGAGCGCGCCGCTGAACACCTCCTCGTCGGGATTCTCGCCGCCGGCGCGAGCCTCGGCGAAGGCGCCGCCGAGGCTCAGGCACGCGGCGACCAGGGCGCGGAAGCGGTCGCGCTCGGCGGCGAAGTCGCGCTCGGCGTCCAGCCAATCGCTGCCCGACTGCGCGGTGACGGCGAGCCGGCCGAGCCCGGGCGGAAAGAAGCGACCGTGCTCGCCGAACGGGCGCACGCCGACCTCGACCCACCAGGCGCCGGATTCGGGCGAAATGCGCAGCACCGGCGTGCTCTCCGCGGCGACGCGACGGCGCGCGCCGAGCTCGGCGCTGCGAATCTCGACGTGCTCGGCCAGCCGCGAGAGCACGCCCACGGCTTCGGCCCGGTGTCGCTCCGGAATGCGCACGCCGTTCGGCACCAGCGCGATCAGCCTGCCGAGCGCCGGCGTGACGCGAATCACGGAAAGGCGCGACTCGCCGTCGACCACGACGTTCACACCCTCGCTCGCGCCGGCGGGCTCGACCGCGATCACGAGATGCCCGTGCTCGTGTCGCGTCTCGATGCGGCAGGTGCCGCGGCTCACGTCGACCGGCAGCCGGCCTCGCGCTCCGTTGAAGACGCGCGGGTGACCGACGAGCGCCTCCAGCAACTCGAGCGGAAGATCCCGGCGCCGCGCGCGCGAAGGCTCGACCGCGCGCAGCACGGCCTGATCCTCCGGCGGCAGCGCTTCGCGTACGGAGTCGAGCTCGTCGAGATCGACGCGGCGGCCGCGCGACCAGCCCGTGCCGCGCTGAAACTCCTCGAGCGCCGGTTTCGCCGGCTCGCCGCGCGCCATGTCGACGTACCAGGCCACCCGCAGCGAGACCACGTCGTCGCTCGACTCGGCGTCCTCCGCGAAGCCCTTCAGCGCGCCGAGCGCTCGCCGCCATTCCGGCTCCGGTTCCAGCAGATCCGCGAGCAGGAGCTCACCCGGCCGGCACGGCTCGAGCCCCGCGAGCTCCGGCGTCTCGGGAAGAAGCGCGCGCGCCACGTGCTCGGCCTGACGGGCGAACCAAGGGTAGCCCGCCGCGCGCGTGCGTTCGGCCTCGCTCGCCATGCGCCGTGCCCAGCCGGCGCGCGCGACCGCGTCGCGTTCGAACAGGATCACTCCGAGCGCGCCGATCAACGCTTCCCACGGCGGGGCCTGGCCGGACAGTTGGTGCACGCTCGCGCGCGTGCGCTCCGCGTCGGGCTGGGTCGATTGCTTGAGCAGCGCTCGCAGCGCGCGACTCACGTCGGTCTCGGCGCTCGCGAGCGGCCACGACTCGAACGCCGGGGCGCGCAGCGTGCTCCGGCGCGGCAAGCAACGGCGGCCGAGCTTCGCGCCGCCGCGCGCGAGCGCGAGCAGCACGAGCAGGGCCGTCACGCTGGTCGCGCCGTGGGCGCTTCCGCCGGCTCGTTCGTACTCGTCGAGCGCTCGGCCCGCGCCTTCGCGGTCCCCCATCGCGTAGCTCAGCGCGGCCCGAAATCCGAGCTGGTCGCGCGCCGAGAACGCGGACAGAAGCTCTCTCGCGCGCGGCACCTCGCCGCGCAAGAGCGCGTGCTCGGCCAGCACCACGCGAAGCTCGGGCCGCGTGTCCGCGCTCACGGCTGCGTTCGCGAAGCGGTACGGCCCGTCCGCGGGTTCGAGCCGCACGAGCGCGTCCGAGAGCGCTTGCTCCGCCAGGCGCGGCGCGAGCTCACCCCACGTCCGTTCGAGCCATTCTGCGTCGAACGACTCGCACAGCGCCTCTCGCAACGCGCCGGGCGCAAAGTCCGCGTCGACGCCGCGCGCCGCCCGCCGCGACAGCTCCGGCAGCACTCGCTCGAACGCGGCGAGCTCCCCGCCGTACAGCGCGCACAGAAACCCCACGCGCGCCGCGTCGCTGCCGAACCCGAGCGCGGCCTTCCGAACCAACTCGAGCTCACCCCGTTCGCCCAGCCGGCGCAGGATCAACGGCCGGGCCGCGGGCGCCACCGCGTACGCGCGCTCGAGCTCGCCCGCGCGCAGCGAAGCGAACGGCCGCACCATGCCCGCATCGACCAGCACGCCGTCGCGCGCGAGCCTCGACCAAGGCTCGGAGTCGCCGTCGTTCGCGAGCTCGGCGAGCGCGCGCGTGCTGACGCGCTTCTCGCACGCGCTGATCCCGAGCGCGCGCCAGCCGGCGACACCGAGTTCGGACATCCACTGCGGCAAAGACCCGAGCATCGAAGGCGAATCGCGCGGAATGTATAGCTGACCGCCGGGCGACGCCCGGCCGCGCGCGGGATGGCCTCGAACCCCGCGGAAATGCGCGGAGAAAGCGGCCGGCGTCGCGCTCCGGACGACGCGCTGAAAAAGATGATAAAATGAGACTTTCCGCCGAGGAGGAGCGCGATGAGCGCTGGGCTGCCGGTCGAAATCCTATTGGTCGAGGATAGCGAGAGCGACCTTCAGCTGACGCTGCGCGCGCTCAAGAAGGCGAACGTCGCCAACCGTATCGAAGTGGCGCGCGACGGCGAGGAAGCGCTCGATTTCATGCTCGCGCGTGGGCCGCACGCGGGGCGGCCCGCCGAGAATCCCCGGCTCGTGTTGCTCGATCTCAAGCTGCCGAAGGTCGACGGTCTCGACGTGTTGCGCGCGCTGAAGGGCGACCCGCGAACGCGCAGCGTGCCCGTCGTCATCCTCACCTCCTCCCAGGAGCAACGGGACATCGTCGAAAGCTACGATCTCGGCGTCAACAGCTACATCGTCAAGCCCGTCGACTTCGACGGCTTCATGAAGGCGGTCTCGGAGCTCGGCCTCTACTGGATGCTCCTGAATCAGGCCCCCAGCGGCGGTCGATGAGCGAACCCCTGAAGATCCTGCAGGTCGAGGACAGCCCGGACGACGCCGAGCTCGTCGCGCGCGAGCTTCGCCGCGGCGGGCTCGAGTTCGAGATCCGGCGCGTCCACGATCGGGCGGCGTTCCTCGAAGCGCTCTCGGTCGAGCCCGATCTCGTGCTCTCCGATTTCGCGCTGCCGCAATTCGACGGCCTGAGCGCGCTCGTCCTCTTGAAACAGCGCTACCCCGACGTGCCCTTCATCCTCGTATCGGGCGCCATCGGCGAGGATCTGGCGGTCGCCGCCATGCGCGAGGGCGCCGCCGACTACATCCTGAAGGATCGGCTGTCCCGGCTCCCGACGGCCGTCCAGAGCGCGCTCTCCCAGGCGGCCTTGCGCAAGGAGAACCGCCAGCTCGAAGATCGCCTGCTGCGCGCGGCGCGCCTCGAGAGCCTCGGACGGCTGTCGGCGGGGCTCGCGCACGACCTCAACAACATCCTCTTGCCGATCATGATGGCGGAGCAGCTGCTGCGCGACTTCGTGACCGAGCCGAGCGCGGTCGAGCTGCTCGACTCCATCGAGATGAGCGCGCGGCGCGGCGCCCAGGTGCTGAAGCAGCTCTTGATGTTCGGGCGCGGCACGAGCGGCGAGCGCGTATTGATTCGCCCCGATCGCGCGCTCTCCGAGATCCAGGCGGTCATGCGTGAAACGTTCCCGAAGGACGTGATCGTGCACACGGCGGAGATCGACTCGAGCGCGGTGATCTCGGCCGATCCCACGCAGCTCCATCAGATCCTCCTCAATCTCTGCGTCAACGCGCGCGACGCGATGCCGGAGGGCGGCACGCTCACGCTCGCGCTGCGCCGCCGCGAGCTCACGCCCGAGCTCGCGCGCAAGTACCCGGGCAGCGTGCCCGGGCCGCACGTGGTGTTGTCGGTCCGCGACACCGGCACCGGCATCAGCCCCGAAAATCTCGAGAAGATCTTCGAGCCGTTCTTCACGACCAAGGGGCTCGAGCACGGGACGGGGCTCGGCCTCTCGTCGGTGCTCGGCATCGTGCAGAGCTACGGCGGTTTCGTGCAGGTGCAGCCGCTGCCCGATCGCGGGACCGAGTTCAAGGTGTGGCTGCGCGAGCACGAGGGCGGCGTCGTGTCCGAGGTGCGTGGCGTGTCGCCCGGGCGCAGCGCGGGGCGCGGGCAGCTCGTGCTCGTGGTGGACGACGAGCCGGCCGTCCTGGACGTGCTGGGTGCGACCATCACGCGCTCCGGCTATCGCGTGCTCTCGGCGCCCGACGGCGCGGCGGCGCTCGAACGGCTCGACGAACGCGCGAGCGAGATCGTCGCCATCGTCGCGGACATTTCCATGCCGCGCCTGGACGGCCTGGGACTCGTGCGCGAGATCCGCTGCCGGCGCGACGACCTGCCGATCGTGATCATGACGGCCGCGCTGCCCCCGGACAAGCAGCTGAGCTTCACGCGCCTCGGCGTGGCCGAGTTTCTGATCAAGCCGTTCCAGGCGGACGCGCTGCTCGCGAGTCTCGACCGCGTGCTCGCGCGGAGCGCGCCGGACGAGGCGCTGGAGGCGTGATGGCGGCTCGGGACGAGGCCTGGTACCGCGCCGTGGTGGAATCCTTGCCGCACTACCTCTGGGTAGGCGAGCCGGGCGGAACGCTGACCTACGTCGATCCCAGGCTGTACCCCCTGCTCGGCATGTCTCCGAGCGAGGAGGCTGGCAACGCCTGGCTCGAACGCATTCACCCCGACGAGCGAGACAAGGCAATCGCCACCTGGAAGCTCGCCCTCGAGTTCGCGGACGAATTCCGCATCGAGTACCGGCTCCAGTGCGGCGACGGCGCGTACCGCTGGTTCGCGGCGCGAGCGCGCCCCGAGCTCGGACCGGACAACAGGCCCGTACGCTGGGTCGGCACGCTCGACGACATTCATGCGGACATGGCGACCAGAAAGCAGCTCGAGTTCGAGCAGCTGCGCCTCGCCAAGATGGCCGCCGCGTCGCCGCAGATGCTGTATTCCTTCTGGAGCGCGCCGGACGGACGCGCCGCGTTCCCGTACGCGAGCCCTGCGTTTCTCAAGCTGTTCGAGCTCGACGCGGCGGAGCTCGCCCAGGACGCGTCGAGCTTCTTCCGCCTGGGAAATCCGGAAGACGCGCCTGCCGTCACCGCCTCGGTGTTGGAGTCCGCGCGCGACCTCTCGCACTGGCGGCAGCAGTGGCGCTCCACGGCGCCGAAGCACGGCGAGCTCTGGCTCGAGGCGCACGCCATGCCGGTCCGCGAGCCCGACGGCAGCACGACCTGGCACGGCATGGTCTCCGACATCACCGAGCGCAGGCGTCAGGAGCAGGAGCTCCGGGAGCTCAACACGCGCCTCGAGCAACGCGTCGCCGAACGCACGCTGGAGCTCGAGCTCGCCAATCGCGAGCTCGAGGCCTTCAGCTATTCCGTTTCGCACGATCTGCGCGAGCCGCTCCGCGCGGTGAACGGCTTCTCTCAGGCCGTGCTGGAGGACTACGCTGCTCTGCTCCCGCCCGAAGGGCAGAAGTACCTCGGCGCGATCCGCCAGGGCGCGCTGCGCATGGGCCAGCTCATCGACGATCTCCTGGCGTTCTCGCGACTCGGCCGCCATCCGCTGGTGCGTCGCCCGGTCGACGTGCGCGGCATCGTCGACGAGTGCGTGAGGGCGCTGGTCGCGGCCGAAGGCGAGAAGGCGAGAGTCTCGATCGGCGAGCTCGCCCCCTGTGAAGCCGACGCGGCGCTCCTGCAGCAGGTGTTCGCGAACCTTCTCAGTAACGCCTTCAAGTACTCGCGCAAGCGCGAGACGCCCGAAATCGACGTCCTCTCGACGCGCGACGAGAACGGCCGCGCCGTCTATTCCGTTCGCGACAACGGCACGGGTTTCGACATGAAGTATGCGGGCAAGCTGTTTCAGGTCTTCCAGCGCCTGCACCGCACGGCGGAGTTCGAAGGCACCGGCGTGGGCCTCGCGATCGTGCACCGCGTCGTCACCCGCCACGGCGGACGCATCTGGTTCGACTCCGCCCCCGACCGCGGCGCGACCTTCTTTTTCACAATCGAGGCGTGATTTTCCAGTCCCCGGGGCGCGCGCGCCGCGCCCGGCGGCCCACTCGACATTGCCGGTCCGGCCGGCGCGCTCTAGATTTCGGCATGACCGACGCTGGCGCACTCTTCCGGATCCCCGTCACGGGGATCGACGGCGAAACGACGACGCTGGAGCCGTTTCGCGGGAAGGTGCTGCTGATCGTCAACGTGGCGAGCGCCTGCGGCTTCACCCCGCAGTACCAGGGCCTCGAGGTGCTCTTTCGCAGGTACCGCGACCGCGGTTTCGCGGTGCTCGGCTTCCCGTGCAACCAGTTCGGAAGGCAGGAACCCGGGAGCGAATCCGACATCCTCTGCTTCACGAAGGAGCGCTTCGCCGTGACCTTTCCGCTGTTCGCCAAGATCGAGGTGAACGGCGCGAACGCGCATCCGCTCTACCGGCACTTGAAGCAGAGCGCGAAAGGCTTGCTCGGCACCGAGTTCATCAAGTGGAATTTCACGAAGTTCCTCGTCAATCGGCAGGGCGAAGTCGTGCACCGCTTCGCTTCGGCGACGACGCCGGAGACCATCGACGCCCGCATTCGCGAGCTGCTCTGACGGGCACCCACATGACGAACGCCCGGCGTGTCACGCTAGTGCGCTACGACCTGCGTGGCGGCGGGCGTCACGAGCCCGGCTGCCGGCAGGCCACCGCTCAACTCGCGGAGGCGTGAAAGGTCGCCGATCGTGAAGCCGTCGCCGTCCGTGGCGACCGTGCCCTCGCGTTCCCAGCGGCTCAACGCGCGAATCGCCGTCTCGAACGACGTCGACACCATGTCGG
>DASXWF010000879.1:0-3664 GCA_036503835.1 Polyangiaceae bacterium
GCCCGAAGGTCACGCAAGAGAAGCTGCGGGTCGCGGAGGCGCTCGAGGAGCTTCCGGTGATCGCCGGTGAGCTCCGTGCGGGGGGCCTGAATTTCTCCGTGGTCAAGGAGCTCACGCGAGTCGCTACTCGCGATACCGAAGGCGACTGGTTGAAGGTGGCGCGCGGAAAGACCGTGCGGGAGGTCGAGCAACTCGTTTCAGGCCGTAGGCCCGGGAATCTGCCCGATGATGCGGTCGACCCACGGCAGAAGCGGCATGTTCTGCGCTTCGAGGTGTCGGGGGAGGTGCTCGCGACCTTCCGGGAAGCGCTGGGGAAGGTGCGGCGGAACGCAAGCGAGTCGCTCGACGACGATGCCGCGCTGCTGCTCTTGTCTCGGTATGTTCTCGGAGGAGCCCGCGACGAGGGGCGCTCGAGCTACCAGGTGGCCCTCACGGTTTGCGAGCGCTGCGGCTCCGCGAAGCAGCACGGGCGCGGAGAGCTCGTGGATGTCGACGACGAAGTCGCCGCCATGGCGACTTGCGATGCGCAGCACATCGGGACGGTCGGCCGCGCTGCTGTTGGTGGCGATCGGCTCGACGGTTGCGTCCACGTGGGGGAGGCGAGCCCGACACCCGAACGACCTCATGTAACCAGCCGCGCCAAGCAAACGATCCCGCCGTCCGTTCGCCGCAAGGTTCTACGCAGGGACGGCGGACGCTGCCGAGTTCCCGGTTGCCGGCATGCCGTTTTCGTCGATGCTCATCACATCCAGCTCCGCGCCGAAGGCGGGCGACACGATCCCGAAAATCTCGTCACGCTTTGCGGGGCTCACCACCTGGCTGTCCACCGCGGAGAGCTGGTCGTCGAAGGCGCTGCTTCAGGAACGCTGGTCTTCCGGCATTCGGACGGAAGCAGGTTGGGAGTTCGGAGGTCTCAGCGCACGCGGCGGACGTGTTCGCGAAGGCCTTTCGAGCCCTGCAGAATCAGGGCTTCCGCGAGGGCGAGATCCGGAAGGCGCTCGCATCGGCGAGGGTGCGGGCCGAATCCGAGCTGGCGAGGGTCTTTCGGGCAGCTTTGTTGGAGCTCGCGCCGGCGCGAGTCGAGCATCGGAAGTAGTTCCGCCCCGGCGCACGCGCCAAGCACCTGACGCAGGCCGTCGGCGAGGCGCGCGGCCGTTGGCACGCAACGCGCAAGAGCGGGTCCCCGAGGCCGTTTCGCGGCCTCGAGAGGTCTCGAAATGAGCCAGAAGCGCGCCCGGATCGCCAAGGTCGTGAATCACCGCGAGCAGGAGCTCGACAAGCGTGTCGCCGAGCTCGGGGCGGCGCGAGCCGAAGCGGCGCGCCGCGAAGCAGCGGCCGAAGCCGAGCGAAAGAAGCTGGAGAAAGCGGCGGAGGAGCGGCTGGCGCTTTCCGCGAACGCCATGAGCGCGGCCGATTGGCGCGCGGCGAACGAGTGGATGCAAAGCCGAGCGCTTTCGCACGAGGTGGCGACGCGCGAAGTCGCGTCCGCCGCGAAGCACGTCGAGCAGAAGCAGAAGCACGTGCTGAGCGCACGCCAGGCGTTGAAGGGCGTCGAGCTCTACGACGAACGTTTGAAAAAAGAGCAGCTTCGGGCCGAAGAACGCGCCGATCAGCGCCTGCAGGACGAGCTCGCGCGCCGCGTGGGACGCGGATCCGGGGGAGGGCAGTCGTGAGTTACTTCGATCCTCTCGCGCGGCTCGGAACTTACGTGGAGCGCACCCCCGCGCCCGCGGAGCCGCAGGTCGACGACCCGAGCCGCTGGGCGATCGCCCTCGCACAGGCGGTTCCGGGGGTACTTTCCCAGCGCTTCGGCATCGCGCCGGAGTCGTCGGAATCCTGGCAGGGGGGTGTCGGCTCGTTGACGCAACCCGAGGCCGCCCAGACCGGCGAAAGCGCTCCGAGCTCCGGGCCGAAAGGGCTGATGATCCGCATGGATGCGGGGGATCTGGGCGAGGTGAAGTGCTGGCTCGAACGCGGGGAGCACGGCATGCGCGTGGTGCTCGGCGTCGACGGCCGAAACGCGCTTGCCGCAGCCGGAGCCGAGCGCGCCGCGCTGGAAGCGTCGCTCAAAACCGCCGGATTGCCGGTGCAAAGCGTGAAGGTCGTCCCGCTGGCGGAGCTCGGCACCGTTCTTGCTCAAGGGGAAAGAGCGCCGGCCGGACGTCACGTCCCCCGGCCGTTCGCCGGGTCCCGCGATGCGTCGCGCACGACTCGGCGAGTGAAGTGGATTGGATGAATCGAACATGGATCCCGTAACAGGCCCCGGCTCCACCACGGCGTTCAGCTCGCTGACCGACGCCATGGGTGGAAACAAGTCGCTCGATCGCGATGCGTTCTTGAAGCTGCTCGTCGCGCAGCTCAAAAATCAGGATCCGCTGAAGCCCCAGGACAACTCGGCGTTCGTCGCCGAGCTCGCGCAGTTCTCCTCGCTCGAGCAGTCGATGGGCATCAACGATCGTCTCGATCTCTTGGCCGCGCAGAACGCGGGCCTCGCGAACTCTCAGGCCGTCGGCCTGGTCGGCAGCACCGCGACGGTGCGCGGATCGATGGTCACGGTCGACGGCAAGGGCCTCGGCGCTCCCATCGGTTTCTCGCTCGCGGGCAACACCAACTCCACCATCGTCACCGTCCGCAACCAGAGCGGCCAGGTCGTGCGCACGCTCGATGTCGGCGCGCGCGACAAGGGCTTCGTCTCGCTGACGTGGGACGGCCGCGACGACGCGGGCAACATTCAACCGGCGGGCACCTACGTGATCGGCGTCGAAGCCCAGGACGCCAACGGTACCCCCATTTCGGTCAGCCAGGAAACGTCGGGCAAGGTGAAGCAGGTGTCCTTCGAAAAAGGCTATCCGGTGCTCACGCTCGACAACGGCTTGGCCGTTCCAGTCTCCGACCTGTTGAAGGTCGCAGTTTTGTAACCCCCCAACTCGCTAATTCGGAAATCCCAACCAGCTAAATCGCCCAAAGGAGGGCTCTCATGGTTCTCAGAGCAATGTATTCAGGTGTTTCAGGTCTCCGCGCGGAGGGCGAGGCCCTCGGCGTGGTCGGCGACAACATCGCCAACGTCAATACCACCGGCTTCAAGGCCCAGAGGGCGATCTTCCAGGACGTGCTCGGTCACTCGATTCTGGCCGGCACCTCGGGCGCGCTCCCGGGCTCGGGCGTGCGCGTGGGCGACATTCAACAGCTCTTCACGCAGGGCACGCTCTCCAACACCGGCGTGGCCACGGACCTCGCCCTGAACGGCGACGGCTTCTTCGCGGTCAAGGGCACGGTCGACGGCGTGGTCGGCAACTTCTACACCCGCGCCGGCCAGTTCACGATCAACAAGGACGGCAACCTGGTGAACCCGCAGGGCCTCCAGGTTCAAGGTTACGCCGCGAACCCGGACGGAACCTTCGACGCCTCGATCTCGTCGCTGCAGGTCCCGACGGCCGCGCTCCCCGCGCATGCCACCGAGAACGGCAACGTGGTCGCGAACCTCGACGCCGCCTCCACGGTCCCGACGCTCCCCTTCGATCCGCAGGACCCGGCCAACACCTCGAACTTCTCGACCACGATGACCGTGTACGACTCGCTCGGCACGGGCCACACGGTCGACGTGTACTTCAACAAGACCGGGGCCAACGCCTGGAGCTTCAACGTCCTCACGGACGGTGCGGAC
>DASXWF010000880.1:0-1946 GCA_036503835.1 Polyangiaceae bacterium
CTCGTGGCGTGCGGGCGCTCGCATCGCAGCGCGGAGGCCGGCGCGGATGGCTTCGGCGGAGAGGGCGGCGCGGAAACGGCGAACGGCGGACGGACCGCGGGCGCCGGGAGCGGCGGCAACCCGGGCGGAACGGGCGGAACGGGCGGAACGGGCGGCCAGGCGGATGCGGGCCGGCCGAGCGACGACGACTGCGGGCCCCTGATCGACGACGTGGAGAGCGGCACGGGCCGCATTTGCGAGGGCGTCGAGGGACGTGTCGGTGTCTGGTACGCGTTCAACGACGAGGGCGAAGGGGCAACCCAATGGCCCGAGCTCACGCCTCCGGGCACGCCGATCCCCACCTCGGAGATTCCCAACGGCCGGGGCTCGAGCACGCGCGCCATGCACACGTTCGGCACGCCGTTCACCAACTGGGGTGCGGGCATCGGCTTCGACCTCGTCTACGACGGCACGACCTACGATCGTTACGACGCGAGCGCCTATTCCGGCATCACCTTCTGGGGCCGCGGGGCGATGGACGCGACCACGCACTTTCGCATCAGCACGGCGCGAAGCACGCTCCTGCAGTACGGCGGCGATTGCATGCAGGAACCCTGCTACGCGGCGTACGAGGAGGTGTTCTTCGGCGACGCGTGGCGCCGGTACTGGGTGCCGTTCTCACTCGTGCCGGACCCGTTCCTCCAGCACATCGAGCAGGGAAAGCTCACGAACGTCCAGTTTCTCGCCAGGAACGCCGCGTTCGATTTCTGGGTGGACGACGTCTCGTTCTTCACCGGGGAGCCCGACTGCTGTCCCGAAAGCTGCGCCGGCGGCGTGCACTACGCGGACTCCGCGCTGGACGAGGTGGTGAAGCGCCAAATCATGCGCACGAGCGGCGATGTCTCGTGCGGCGAGGCCTGCTCGATCTACGCCCTGAATTTCATCGGTGGCGCCAGGGATCTGGGCGGGCTCGAGTGCTCCCCGGGGCTTCACACGCTGCGCGTCGGCAGCAAGGTCGAGGGTCTGGCGGTGCTCGAAAAGCTCACGGCGCTCGCGTTTCTCGACCTCGTCTCGGCCGGTGTCGAGGACATCCAGTTGCTGGCGCCGCTGCGCGAGCTGCGCGTCCTGAGCCTCGCGGGGAACGCCGTGACGGACGCGTCGCCGCTCGCCGGCCTGCCGAAGCTCGTCACGCTGAACCTATCCAGCAATCGACTGCCCGATCTCAGCGCGCTGGCCGAGCTCCCGGCCCTCACCTCGCTCGACGCGTCGTACAACCAGCTCGGCATCGCGAGGCTCGGCGCCGGACTCGACCGACTGAAAACCCTACTCTTGAAGAAGAACCTCATCGGCAGCGTGGCCGCGCCCTTCGATCTGCCGGCGCTCGAAGTGCTCGCGCTCGACGAGAACCCGCTCGTGGACCTGCGCGGGCTCGCCGGCGCGCCCGCGCTGAAGAGCCTCTCGCTGAATTCGACCGGGATTTCGAGCCTCGAAACGCTGCCGCCCCTGCCGAATCTGACCACGCTCACGGCCTGGGGCAACGAGCTCGCGGATCTGCGCCCGCTCGCCGCCTGCCCGAGTCTCACGGTGCTCCACGCGGGCGCCAATCACGTCTCGACCCTCGACGGCATCACCGAGCTCCCTCGGCTCGCGACGCTCGTCCTGTCAGGCAACGAACTCACGGACGTCTCGGCGCTCTCCGGCCGCACGACCCTCCGGCAGCTGGATCTTTCGAGCAACCACATCGAGAGCGTGGAAACCCTCACGAACCTCGGCCTCGAAAGCCTGATCCTGTCGGACAACCCCCTGAAGCACTTCGGTTCGCTGACCGGCGTCTTCACGACGGCGTTCGAGGGCACGACCTCGTACGCGACCCTGAACCTCGACAACACCGGCCTGACCGATCTGACGGAGCTCGCGAACGCCGAGGGCCTGGTTCACAACCTGGTCATCTACCTCCGCAATAACCC
>DASXWF010000881.1:0-3998 GCA_036503835.1 Polyangiaceae bacterium
GGGCCGGCAGGCTCAGCGGTTCTTGCGTGAGGCGCGCGCAGCGAGCCGGATCCGGAGCCCGCACGTCGCGCGTGTGTTCGACGTGGACCTTCGAGCCGACGGCGCGCCGTTCATCGTCATGGAACACCTCGCGGGCGAGACGCTGGCCGCTCGACTCAGGCGCGAGGGGCCGCTCCCGATCCATCACACGGTGGACCATCTGCTCGAGGCGTGCGAAGCGATCGCCGAGGCGCACTCGCTCGGGATCATCCATCGCGATCTCAAGCCGGCGAACCTCTTTCTCGCGCGCGGAGCGGGAAACATCGAGCTCCTCAAGGTGCTCGACTTCGGGATTTCGAAGCTCGTCGCTCCGGACTCGTCCGACGCGGACTCGACGACGGGTGAGGGCTTCGTCGGCTCGCCGCCGTACATGTCGCCGGAGCAGCTGACGGATCCCACGCGGATCGACCACCGCACCGACATCTGGTCGCTCGGCGTGATTCTGTACGAGCTCGTCTCCGGGGAGGCTCCGTTCAAGGCCGAGACCCTGCCCCAGGTCTGTGCCCTGATCTTGACCGGTCCGATCCCGCCGGTGCGAAGGCGCGCGCCGCACGTCTCCGAAGCGTTCGAAGCGCTCATCCTGCGCTGTATGACGCGCGAGCCGAACGGTCGCTTCGCGAATGTCGCCGAGCTCGCCGCAGCGCTTTCGCAGTTCGTGCCGCCACGCGCGCAGCATTTCACGAGCCGCATCTCCGCCGTGTTGGGGACATCCACGAATCCCGGGCTCGGCGTGAGCGGCTCATCCGGCACCCCGGCGGGTCAAGGCGCGACCAGCGCCGCGTGGGGGGAGACCGCACCTGGACTGCCCCCGCGGCGCAGACCGCTGGCTCTCATCGCCGGCGCCGTCGTGCTCCTCGGCCTACTGGTCGGCGGCGGCGCGATCTACGCTCTTGCGGGCCGGCCGAGCGGCGGGGACGCGCCCCTCGCGTCAGCCACGCAGGCACTTCCGCCGCTCACGAACGAACCTGCCACGGCGGGACGGAGTACCCTCCCGGACGTGACTCGCGCGAGCCCGCCTGCCCCCTCCGTTTCGCCGCCCGTCGTGGCTTCCGCTCCGCCACTGACGGCAACGGCGAAGGCGACGCCCGCGGTCACGGCGCGCGCAGCTTCGAAGACACCAGGAAAGGGCGCCAGCGCGGGAGCGCCACCGCCCGGGCCCGCGAAGCCCCCGAGCGTGCCCACCACCAAGGCGACGGTGCAGGACCTCGGCGGGCGACTCTAGTCCATGAGAACAACATTCTTCGTTCCGTTCCTTCTGGCTTTGGCGTTCGGAACCGGCACTCGTACGGCACGCGCGCAGGACGACGCTGCCCGCGCGAGCGCGATCCAGCTCTTCGATCTCGCGGCGGCGCTGCGGAAAGAGGGGAAGTTCGCCGAGGCCTGCCCGAAGTTCGCCGAAAGCCAGCGCCTCGATCCGCAGCTCGGGACGCTGATTCACCTGGCCGATTGCTACGAGCAGAACGGGCAGTTCGCGAGCGCTTATGCCGCGTTTCGAGACGCGGCCGAGCTCGCCGAGCGAAAGAACGACTCGCGGCTGGCCATGATTCAAAGCAGGAGCGCCGCGCTCAAGCCGCGTCTCAGCTACTTGACCATCGAGGTGACGGCGGCGGCGCGCGGACCGGGGCTCGAGGTCACGCGCGACGGCGTCTCCGTGAACGAAGTGGTGTTCGGCACGCCGATGCCCATCGATCGCGGCGAGCACCGGATCGTCGCGGTGATGCCCGGCAAGAAAGCCTGGTCGACGAGCGTCAGCATCACGAGCGAGGCGAGCTCCGCGCGCGTGGAGGTCCCGGTGCTCGAGCCGGAGGCGCAGGCGCCCGCAGAGCCGCCTGTCCCACCTCCGCCCCCGCCCGCTCCGGTTGCGGTCCCGCCCGAACCTTCGGCGTCGCGTGGGATTCCGGCCGGGACGTTCGTGGCGGGCGGCGTCGCGCTGGTCGGGCTCGGCGCGGGCGTGATCTTCAACGTGCTCGCGCGGTCGAGCGCCCAGAGCGCCGAGGACGCGTGTGACGAGGACGCGAGCGACAAGGACACGTGTGTGGTCGAGAGCAAGCGCGACCGAGACGCGCGCGAGTCCGATCTCTCGGCGGCAGAAACGCAGCGGACGGTCTCGTACGTCGGGTTCGGCGTGGCCGCCGCCGGCGCGGTCGCCGCCGTCACGATCTATCTCCTCGCGGGTTCGGGCGAGACGAAGAGCACAGCCACGGTCGTGACGCCCGAGCTTGCGCCGGGGTTTGCACGGGTGACGGTGAGCGGGAGTTTCTGGTGATGGCACGCGGCGGTTCGAGGGCGTTGGGCCCGGTGCTCGTTCTGATTCTGGGCAGCGTTTCGATCGCGACGGCCTGCGTCGAAATCGACGACCGGAAGACAGACATCGGGGAGGCAGGCGACGATGGCCAGGGTGGCAGCAGCGGCCGCGGCGGTCAGGGCAGCGGCGGGACCAGCACGGTAGCCTGCGGGTCGGTGGTGGAACCCTCCGCGTCGCGGGTGCGGACGTGTCTCTACGACCTCTCCTGCAATCCGCTCGTGCCGCCCGTGGTGCTGTCCGACTGCATCAACTTCGGCTGGTTCACCTCGTGCAACGAGGGCGCGCAGTCGTGTGCCGAGGTGGAGGCTTGCACGGGTGTTGCCCGTGAAACCCGCGATGAGGTGTGCGAGGCGGGGGAGCTCGGCTGGAAATGCGACGGGAACGTCGCCATCCGTTGCAACGAGAGTTCGTCTTTTTCCATCGACTGTGCGCGCTTCGGAGCGACCTGCGACCTTTTCGACAGCGGTGAGGACCTGAACATCCGGCCCTGCGCCCTGCGCACGCCCGCCTCCTGCGACACGGCGGAGGGCGAGTCGCTGTGCGCCGCCAACGTTCGGTATCAGTGCGTGGACGGCAAGGCGTACGGCGCGGACTGCGGGATCTTCGGCAACGTTTGCACCGAAGCGGTTGCCGGCGCCGCCATCTGCGGCGAGTACCGCACCGATTGCGCCGGTCCGTTCGGCGTCGTGAGCTGCTCGGGCGACGCGATCGAAGTGTGCGACACCTCGATGCAGTTCGCGCGCTACGACTGCGCGCCCGCCGGCGCCACGTGCCAGGTCCAGGGCACGTCGAACGGCTACTGTCTCTCCCCGGGCTGCACGGTCGACGACTTCGAAGCGTGCGTAGAAAGCTGCCTCCCCGACGGCCGCCTGCAAGTCTGCGTGGGCGGCGCCCCGTACGCCGTCAACTGCCAGGACTACGGCTTCGACCGCTGCATCACGTACGTCAACCACCCCAAAACGGGCGGCGACTACGTGGAGTGCATCTAGCGCACCGCTCATGAGACGAGCGTAACCATCGCGGGGGATGGTTGGCCCTGCTAGAGCCTTCGCTGCTTGCGGCACCGCAGCGTGTAGAGGGCCAGCGCTCCGCACACCAAGAAAGCCTCCATCCCGTTCGAACGATCCTCGCGGACGGTGCAGGAACAGCCGCGACTCTCGATGGGGAGCGGGGGAGAATCCTGCGGCGCCTCGCAGGCTGCCGCGGACAACGTGCCGATGTTCAAGAACTGATCGACCGCGGCCACCGCGACTACGTGGAGTACGTCGTTCTGAAGCGGCAGCGTCTCCAAGGAAGATCGATAGCCCTCCGATTTACCACAGTAGTATTCCGGCGGCGGCGCCGTGCTACTGAACGGCGCCGTCGGACAATCGCCGCTACGTTGTCCGCCGGTGCCGTCGAGGGTCGCGCTCAGCGCAGGATCACAGTAGGCATTGTAGTGATCGATGTCACCGCGTTCCTCCTCGGCTGCCCAGCTCAGCAAGAGCATGCCGTCTCCTACGTCAGCCTCGAGGTCGCGCGGCGCAGCAGGCCCGATGAGGTCGTAGCGCGCGGCCCAAGTTGCTGGCGCGTAGTCGCGCGGGGGCTGGTGGCCATTGCCGTCCACCAGCATGAAATGTAGCGAAAATTCGTTCGGTTCCGGGAAGGCCGGGTC
>DASXWF010000882.1:0-3207 GCA_036503835.1 Polyangiaceae bacterium
GGGCGCGGGCTTCGGTTGCGCCGGTGCAGGCGCCGCGGGTGCAGGCGCCGGTGCTGCGGGCTTGGCCGGCACCGGCTGCTGAGCGAGTGCGACCGTGCAGAAGGCCTGCGAGCCGAGCGCCGCCGCGACGGAGAGTGCGAAGCTCGTGAGTCTCGCGCGGATCATCGTGACACCTTGAGGTAGGACGACTGAGCGAACGCCTGGTCGATGTGGGAGTTGATGCGGGTGGTGGCCGTGACTTCGTCGCTCGCTTCGAGCAAGACCTTCACGGCGGCGGTCCAGATGCCGGGGATGCGTTCGTTGACGGGATCCGCGTCCTTGATCGAAAGCATCTGAATCAGGAGCGTGCCCGTGGGGTAGTTCACGACGGTGGTCGGCGGGTAGTACGGGTAGTAGCCCCACCAACCCCAATAGTCGCCGTACCAGCCACCGTAGTAGTACGGGTAGTAGCCCCACCACGGGTAGTAGTAGACGACGTAATTGTTCGAGACGATGGTGCCGACGTTCACCATGACGTCGGGAACTTCGCTGCCGTCGGCGGCCACGCGCACGTAGCCGGCCGCCTCCAGGTTGCGCTTGACCGCTTCGAGGATCTCGTCGTCGTAGGCGTGAGCCCCGTCCACGCAATCGGCGATTTCGTCGGCGTCCAACGCGCCGTCACCGCCCGCTCCGCCATCTCCGCGGTCGTTGATGGGGATTTCCTGCTCGCAGAGGTCGGCCACCTGCTCCGGGATGTCGTAGGTCCGATTCTTCCCGTAGTCGTAGTTTTCCGCTTTGCGCGTCACGACGATGTCGGCCTCGGCGGCGTCATCGATCGTGAGCGGATAGCAGGCGACGTTGCCCGCAAGCCCCGCGGAGATCAGAAGTCCTCTCAACAACGGCCCTGGCATGTTCACGACGGCTCTCCTTGGCGGGCACGCGCCGATCCCGTGGTCGTTTCGGCCGTGCACCATCCGTGCGCGGTCGTACACCCCTTCGATAACGGGGGCAAGATCACGGTCAGACGCGATTCCGCGGCTGAATTTCGGCTGGATCCGCCGACCGGCCGAGTGTCTCGACGTTTTCATGTCTCGGCGCGAGTCTCGGTTTGAGTCGTCACGCAGCCGAAAAAACGCGATTGCGCGAAACTCGATCGTTGCAACTTCGCGTGGCTCGCAGCATAGTCGCGCCGCCAGCCTGAGAGGGCCATCGTGTATCTGGCGAACCTCGCATTCGTGTCGGCGCTCGGCGCCACCGCACCGGCTCTCGCGCCGCCCGCTTCGCATCCGCAAGCGGCGCCGGGTGACGTTGCAACGCTCGATCAGCCGGTCGCAGCCGAGGAAGCGCTCGCACGCGACACGCGCCGCGGAACGCTGTTCCACCCGTCGCGGCCGCCGCTCGGCCGCTTTCGGCTCGGCGTGGGCGGCCTGTTCGACGCGATCGATCCGCAAGCCATCTACGGCTTCGAGCTCCGCTTCCCCCACCTGACGATCGATTCCCGCTACGGGCTCGGCAATGGCTTCTCGCTCACGGGGCACCTCGACACCATCCTCGTCATCAACGAGGTGACGGTGGGCGGCGGCTGGGCGCAGTACTACGGCCCGTGGTCGATCGAGGTCGGCCTCGAAGCGGGCCTGTTCGTCGGAACGCTGAACGAATTCGGTTTCGATTCGACCTACCTCGCGCCGATGTACGTCCCGCGCGTGGTCGCCGGACATTCCTGGAAAGACATCGCGATCTCGCTCTCGCTCGACTCGATGTTCACTTTCACGCAGACCGTGCGCGTCGGCGAGATCACCGAAAACGTCGGCGGCGGCAATTCCTTCCTCGGCGCGCGCGCCATGTTCATGGTCGAGAACACGCTGCCCCGCGGCGGCGTCTGGTACTACGGCGTCGGCGCGATGCTCACGCGCTCGTACTACCAGGTCTGGATTCTCCTTCCCGATTCGCCCGAGCTCCTCGGCTACGCGCGGGTCCTCGCCGGCTATGAGTTCTGAACGCCCTCTTCACCCGCGGAAGCGAGCTTCCGCAGCGCGACGCCTGAGCGGCTGCAGCGCGCTGTTCTTGCTCGCGACCTCGACCTGCGCGCGCCCGCCGGAGGAAACGACGCCGAGCTTTCCGGACGGCGGCCTCTTGCGCACCGCAGCGCCGCTCGATCGCAACAGCCTGATGGACTTCGAGGGCATGTTCGATCTGTCGGCGGGCACGGATCTGTTCGGCGCCGACGTCGCGATCCGGACGAGCCCGGGCACCGTGTCGATCCTGTCGGGCAAGGATGCCGGCTATGGCGTGCTCGGCGCCGGCTGCCTCGACGACGGCCGCCTGGTTCTCGAGGGCTACTGGCGTTACCCGCGCGTCACCGATGCAGGCCTGATCCGACTCTTCGTTCATCCGCAAGAGACGGTCGATCTGCTCTGCAGCGGCGAGCGCCTTCCGGATGGGGCGCCGCTCCAGCTCGCCGGGGCGAGCAGCAAGAAGGCGGCGTTGCCCTCCGTGCCGCTCACGTTGAACCGCGCCGGAGCGCTCCGCCCCTGGCGCGGGAAGTTCTTCTCGACCGCGCACCACGGCGCTTGCGAAATCACCGATTCGTGCGGCGTGTCTCCGAACACGGTCGAAACGATCCGCCTCGCCGAGCAGGTCGGCGCGAACGCGATGGAAGTGGACATCCGTGTGACGCGCGACGGCGTTCCGATTCTGTTCCACGACCCCTCGCTCACCGGCTCGGCCACCAAAGGCGCCTTCTGCATCGGCAAGATCGAGGAGCTCAGCCTCGCCGAGCTCCGCGCGAACTGCCAGCTCGCCCACGGCGAGCTCATCCCGACGCTCGAGGAAGCGCTCTACGTGATGGTCACGCAGACCGAGCTCGAGGGCGCCTACCTCGACATGAAGGTCGGCGGTGCCGTCGCCGCGTCGATGGACATCGCCGAACACGCGAACCAGCTCGCGATCGAGCAGGGCCGGAGCTTCAAGGCGGTGCTCGGCATGCCGACCACCGAGGTCATCGACGCCTGGAACGCGGGGCTCAGTGCGGGACGCCTCAGGCCCCCGTGCCTCATCGAGTGCGCACCGGAACCGTGCACGGACGCCTTCGACCCTCGGATTCTGAGCGAGATGGGGTGCTACCTCTGGGGGCCGACGTGGACCGGCGGCCCGCTGCTCGACCACCTCTCGACCATCCGCGAAAACGGCGGCGGCGTCATCTACTGGACCATGAACGACGAGACCTTC
>DASXWF010000883.1:0-22097 GCA_036503835.1 Polyangiaceae bacterium
GCTGCTGGCACGCGCGATGCTTCGCGGAGAGCCATGCCCACGCTCTACAGCAAGGTAAAACTCCTCGATCATCCGGTTCACCCGATGCTGGCAGCGTTTCCGATCGCGCTCTTCACGGCCACGCTGTTCGGATTCGTCGCGTATCTGATCGACGGCGACCGTGACTGGTTCCGATTGGGGTACGCCGCCAATCTGGCGGGCGTCGTCACCGCGCTCGCGGCTGCCGTGCCCGGCTTTCTGGACTGGATCGGCATTCCCGACCATGTCCGCGCAAAGCGCGTCGGCCTGGTTCACATGGTTTTGAACCTGATCGTGGTCACGACGTTCGCCATCAACCTCGGGGCCCAAGGAGCACAGCTCGACGAGGCCAGGCCGGAAGGCGTGGTGGCGGTGGTGCTTTCGACGCTCGGTGTCGTGCTGCTGCTCGCGAGCGGGTACTTCGGCTGGTCGCTCGTGCAAACCCATCACGTGGGCGTGGATCTGAGCAAGGAACAGCAGCTACTCGATCGCGAACGGTCTCACCCGGATCAGACGCAGGAACCGCAGGGCATGCCGCACGCGCCGCACCTTCCGTAACGTGGTGCTCGGGCCAATCGTAGGTCGTCGCACGATTGGCCCGTCGCCGCAGCAGTCAGCGGACGCTGGGGCTGGGCGCGTTGACGGTACTCGGCTTCGAGATGGCGGGCTTGTGTCGTTCCTGAGCCAGAGTGGGACGGGACAGCCGCTGGTACGGAGCGAGGTCGACGGTCTTTCCCGTCTTCATCGACTCCAAGATTGCCTCGACCACGCGTACGTCGCAGGACCCTTCCTCGGCCGAGGGACCCGGCTCCTGGTCTTCGAGGATCGCTTTCGAGAAGTGGATGATCTCGGGAGCGAACTGATCCCGCTTGCGGAAGGCGGTTCGGCGCGTCTCTTCCTTGATGGTGAGGTAGTGCACGAGACCTTCGGCGTATTCGTAGGCGGGCTCGACGCGCAGATCGCCCTTGCTACCGGCGACGCGGTAGCTCGACACGCCGGAGGTGCTGTTGCTGATGCAAAATTGCGCCAGACGCTCCTGCGGAAAGCGCAGAACGACAGTGGTCGTGTCGTCGACGCCGTTCCTTTCGACGGCCGCGGCGAACACCGAAATCGGCTCGGCCTCGAACAGGTTGCGGGCCGCGTTGATGCAGTAGACTCCGAGGTCGAAACTCGCGCCGCCGCCGGGTTCCGGATCGCGCCGAATGTCGTTCGGCTTCACGACGTGCGTGAAGAACGAGTCGAACAGACGAAGCTCTCCGAGCTTGCCGGAGCGGGCGATTTCGAAAGCCTTGAGGGTCGCCTCTTCGAAATGCAGCCTGTAGGCGACCATCAGCTTCACCGAGTTCTCCTCGCACGCGTGCATCATGGCGTGGCAATCCTCGAGGCTCGGCGCGAGCGGCTTCTCGCAAAGGACGTGCACTCCGCAGCGCGCCGCGCGTTCGGTGAACTCGCGGTGCTGTGAGTTCGGAGTCGCCACGTAGACGGCGTCGATTTCGGCCTGTTCCAGCACCGACTCGAGCTCCTCGTAGCTGCCGGTGTGCTCGAGCTTGTGGCGCTTGCGCAAGCTCGCGCGCTTCGCCGGGTCACCCGAGATCAGCGCGACCAGACGTGAATTTTCGCTGGCGTGTTCGAAGGCGGGCAATACCGCCACCTGGGCGATGTTGCCTGCGCCGATCACCGCGTAGCGCACTTGGTTTCGCTTGGAACGCATGGTCTTCCCGCCTTGCACGGGCCGGGCCAAGCGGTCGCGCCGGTCATCCGCCGAATCACCGGCGGACAAGTCGATCGATGGGCTGGACCGGGGGCGTGTCCTCGTACGTCGGAAGGCCCGGCTCGATCGGCCCAGGCAAGGGAATCGGGCTCGGGGGAGCCGGAGGCTCGGCGGGTGGAGTCGGATCGGGCTCCGGCTTGGGCGGTTGACCAGGCGGGACGGGATAGGGCGGCGCGGTCGCAAATGAGCGCATGCGAGTTTCCTCTCGCAAGGCTCGCGCCAACTCCGTCGTGCTCTAACGCTACATACGGCAGAAGGAGTGGCCGAAGTGCGCCGCGTAGCGGAGTGCAACGCCCCGTGTCCGCCCCCCCGGGCGATTCTGCCGCGCGCCCACGTCGCGACGAGCGGTGTCTTGGCCGCCGGCCTTCGCGTGCCTGGCACTCGTCTTGCTCGTCGGCGTGCCCGTTCCGCAACGGATCGCCGGGCCGACAACTCTGCGCTCCCCAACTTCAGAGAAACGGGAAAACATGACACGTCAAAGTCTTCTTTCACGACATTCAATGCGACTTGCATTTGCCGTTGCCGCCATGGCCAGCATGGCTTCCGCATCGTGCAGCGACGACGACGACGACAACGGAGGAGTCGGCGCGCGCGGCGGCAGCTCGGGTAGCAAAGGGACGAGCAAGGCGGGAACGAGTGGCAAGGCAGGCGCCGGAAAAGGCGGGAGCGCAGGCAGTGCGACCGGCGGCAAGAGCGGAGCCGGCGGCAGCACGTGCGGACAAGGCGGAAAGAGCGCGCAAGCCGGCGCAGGCCAGGGCGGAACGAGCGCGGGCCAGGGCGGCGAGGCCGGCGAGGCGGGCGCGGCTGGCGAGGCAGGTGCCGGCGCAGCGGGCGAGGCCGGAGCGGCCGGAGCTTCCGGTGCGGGCGGCGAAGGCGGGCAGGGTCCGGTGCTCGCCGATCCTTGCCGGGGTATCGAGCTGCCCGAAGCGCAGCGCTTCGTCGCAGAAGGCTTGTGCGTGCGCGCGATCGCGACGAACCAGGACAAATTACGCCAGATCAGCTTCACGAGCAACGGCGATCTGATCGGTGTGACCTCGGGCGGCGACATCAGACGCTACCGGGACGTCGATGGCGACGGCACCTTCTTCGGCGCCGGAGACGTCGTGGAGCTCGGCTCGACCGTCAGCACCAACGGCAACAACGCGCACGTGGACGAAGCGGCGGGTTACCTCTACTCCGGTACCGCGGCGGGCGTCGCGCGCTGGCCGTATGCCGCGACGGAAACCGCGCTCGGGACTCGTGAAGACGTGGTGGTCAACCAGCCTTCGACCGGGACCCACCAGTTGCACACGGTCCACGTGTACGGCGGGTTCCTCTACGTGCACTCCGGCTCCGAAAACAACGCCGTCGCGCCGGCAGCGCCCGCCTACGACACGAACCGCGCCGTCCTGAAGCGCTTCAATCTCGCCAACTTCACCCCGGGAACGCCGTTCGACTGGACGACCGGCGAGGTCGTAGTGCGCGGCATCCGCAACATGGTCGGCTTCACGCGGAATGCCGCCGGACGCATGTACGGCGTCGTCAACGGCATCGACAACCTGATCTACGAGGGAGAGGACGTGCACGTCGACAATCCGGGCGAAGATCTGATCCTGCTCGAACCGGACACCGCGCACGGCTATCCCTACTGCTTCACGGCGCAACACATCCTCGACACGAACGGCGATCCGATTCCGGCCGGAACGCAGCTGGTCTCGGCGACCGATCCGACCCAGCCCGACCCCGACTTCACCAACCCGAACGATCAGGCGTTCTGCGACGAGAATTCCGACGAACCGGACACGTTCCTGCCCGCGCACAGCGCGCCGCTGGACATCGTGTTCTTCGACGGACCCGACGGCAATCTGCCCGAGGAGTGGCGTGGCGGCGCCTTCGTGACGCTGCACGGCTCGTGGAACACGACCCCGTCCGTGGGACACAGCGTCGTCTGGATGCCGTTCGACGGCCAGGGCAACGCGCCGATGCCGGTCGCGACGGAGACCGGAACGACGTTCCCGTTCACCGTCGTGTTCGGCGGCGGCTCCGGGGACACACACGAAGACGGCATCTGGAGCTGGTCGAACGGGACGGTCGGCGAAGATCCCGTGCGACCGGTCGGCGTCGCCGTTTCGCCGGTCGACGGCGCGCTCTACGTCTCCAGTGACAACGGCCAAGTCGCCGGCGGCGCGGCTTCGGCGGAGCAAGGCGTCCTCTACCGCATCGGCATCCAGCGCGAGTAGGCGGAGGTGAACACAGGCCGGCACCGGTCCCGTGGGTCCGCCGGTGCCGGCCTCGCTGTCCGCTCGTCCCGCGTCTCGTGAGTCACGATACTTTGGACAAGGCACTAGTACCGGTGTCGCCAGATCAGATCGAGGGCCGACGCGCCGCGATCTCCGACCAGCGCCGAGAGGGCCCAGTTTCTTTTCAGCCGGAGCTCCAGGGTCAGGAAGGTACGATCGGGACTCGTTCCCGGCGCAGGTTCGCCGATGGCTCGAGTGACGCGCGCCGAGAGGCGCGGGCTCAACCCGACGACGATTTCGGGCCGGGAGCTGCCGGTGCTCGTGTCGATGCGCGCTTGGACGTCCAGGTTGGTCACCTTCGAAAGCGCGCGATTGAGCCCGCGCGTCGCCGTGCTGCCGGCGACGCTCACGGCGGTCGCCGCCGTGTCCTCGGACGAGCCGCCGGACGAGTCACCCGCGAAGGATCCGTCGGGGGTTCCGAACATGAGGAGTGTCACGACCTGATCTTCGGTGAGCGGGGGCTCGGATCGCAGCTTCAGGTGGCCGTTCTCGGCCGTGCCCGCGTATTCGGCGTAGATCGTGTAGCCGGCAGGAGAGTCCCAGCGTGCGATCGCCGTCACCGTCGGGTTGCTCGGATCGCCGCCGGTGAAGGCCACGGTCCCGCGCTCGATTTCGAAGCGCTTGCCCGAGACGTCCAGCGTACCGCCCGTGACCTGGATCTCACCCGTCACCGAGGTTTCCTCGGCGACGCGCGCGGTGAGCTTTCCCGTAAGTTGCGCGTCGACAGTCTCTCCGCGCTGGATCGACAGGGACTTGCCGAGATCGATGTCGATCGTCATGGGCTTGATCTCCTCGCCCGCGCTGCCGCGCTCGAGGGGCTGCACGGGAATCGCCACGAATTTCTGGTCCTTCTGGCGAACTCCGATGCGAACGCCCTCGGCGGGCTCGAGCGACTGCACGCTGCGCTGATCCGTGTCCGGCACCACGAAATGCACGTTGGAGAGCTTCACCTCGACGCGGTCTTCCTCGGTCCCGCGCTGAAACTTGGCGCGGATGTCCCCCCAGACGTCGCCGATCGCCACGCCCTCGTAGGTGACGGGCAGTCGCTGGCGCTCGTTCACGTGCACCGACGCGCGGAGCTCGCGCAAGGCGAGCTGCTCGTCCAGGACGATGTCGCTGGCGGCGGAGAGCGAACCCGTGACACCGTGGGCTCGCACGCCGCGCAGCCGGATTTCCTCCGGCTCGACTTCGATGTTCCCGCTGATCCGGTCGAGGCGCTGGCCGAGAGCTGGAATCTGGACGACGCCTTCCTCGATACGCCCCTTGCCCGTGAGCCGGAGCCGCCCGTTCCGCACCTTGGCGCCCAGGTTCACGCTCAGCCGGCCGTCGAGCTCGCTGAGGCTCGTGCTCGCGAACGGCCAGAGCGCGCCCAGCCGAAAATCCCTGGCGTCGAGCCTCGCGTCGATGTCGCCCGCCGGCTCCGGCGCGAGCTTGCCACGCCAGGCGAGCCCCGAACGGATCGCCGCGTCGAGCGCGCCGCCCTTGCCGCGAACGTTCACGTCGCCGCGCAGCTCGCCCTCGCGCGCGAGCAGATCCGCGCGCACCGAGTCGAGCACCACGCGTCCGAGCTCGAGCTTGGACCCGCTCGCGCTCAGCGCGACCTCGCGCCGGCCGCGGCCGTACTCCACGCGTGCTTCGCCGGTGACCTCGCCGGTGATCTGCCGGTTCTTGAGCGCGGCCAGCGTTTCCAGCTTCAGCTTGTCGAGCCTGGCCTCCGCTCGCAAGAGCAGTGAATCGTCCGGGTGCTTCGGGTCGAACTCCAGGGCGTCGCCCTCCCAGTCTCCGCTCACCTCGAGCACCGGGTCCGACTCGTGGCGCGCGCTCGCGGCGAACGAGCCGCCACGCGGCTCGTAGTCGGCCTGGAAATCGACATCGATGCGATCGGGCCGCTCACCCGCCATGCGACCTCCGGCCGCGCGCAACCTGCCGAGCTTGCCCGCGACGTGAAGACGCGGCTTTCGCACGGAGCCCTCGAGATCGACGGCCACGGACAGCGTCCCGTTGGTGGCCTGCGGGCGGATCGGCTGCGGCAGCTGGCGGAGCTTGCGTTCGGGCACGCGCACGCCGACGCGCAGCGGAACGTCCTGCCACGAGCGGGCGAGCTCCGCGAACGAAGCGACCGCCGGCAGATCCGACGCCTCGGCCTCCACGCGCACGAGGTCGCCGTGTTCGTCGAAAGCGTTGCCGGCGAGCTTCACCCGATGGGCCGCAGAGTCGAGCTCGAGATCGAAACGGACGTCCACTTCCCGCAGGTTCCAGGTGCTCGCCGCGATGGCTTCGTCGGTGGTGCGAATCGGTTCCTTGCGCGTGAGCCTGCCCGCGAGCTCGAGCTTCTGGGTCTCGAGGTGCGCCTGCAATTTCGGGAGCTCCTCCGCGCGGCGTTCGTAGATCACCTCCCCGCTCACCATCCCGCGTGCGTCGCCGACGGGTAGGCTCGGAATCTTGGCGAGCAGCGAACTCAACGACTGGAGATCGACCGTGCCGCGGAGCGCGATCCTACCGAGGATGCGATCGGGCGGCGGCAGCTCGAAAGGCGGACCCGGGACGGAAAGCTCGTTCAGCGCGAGCACGATGCGGGCGCCCGGCGCGAGAGCCGCAGTCACCGTACCCGTGAGCTCCTGATCGCTCAGGCGCAGGTCGATGTCGGCGTGGGCGCGCCGCACGTCGTCGTACGAAAGATTCTGGACGCTGCCCACGACGAAGCCGCTGGTCTTGCCTCGTTCTGACGCGTACTCCGCGTCCAGGGTGGCGCGAGCGCTCTTGATCGGCAGAGCCACACCCGTGAGGCGAGCGAGCCTGCCGAGGTCGAGATCGGTGGTCTTGGCGCGCGCGCGCACGGTACGGCCGCGCTGCTCGAAGGACAGCTCCGCGCGGCCCGCCCCCTCGAGCAGTACGTCCTTCACCGTCACGGCACCGCTGGCGATCGTCACCCGCTCGGCCGAGAGCTTGAGCGGGCCCTCGCGATCGACCAGCGCCAGTTCGAGATGCTCGAGCTCGGTGCGCTCTCCCGTACCGAGCGTCGTCTCGAACCAGAGCTCGTCGGGATGGCGGCCGTCCATGCGACCGCTCAGCCGGAGACGGCGCGGCGTTCCTTCCGCTCGAATGCGCGCGCGATCGAAGGCGCGGCCCTGCGCCCGCACCCGCCGCGCGTCGAGCGCGACCTTGAAGCGCGGGTCCTCGAGGTCGCCGTCGACACCTACGGTCACCGAAGTCGGGCCCACGGCGCCGCTCGGAAATGCGGCGCTCTCGAGCGCCAAAAGCGCGTGTCCCTGCACGACCCGCTCGGGAAACCTCAGACCGACCGCGGTCGTGAGCTTGCCCGTGAGTCCGACACCCGAGAGGCTCTTCAAGCGCGGCGGCTCGGAGAGCTCGCTCGACGAGCGCAGCTCGATCCGCGTCTTTCCCGCGGCGGAATGGACTTCGTAGGATGCGTGCGTCGCCGCGCCGGGCTCGTCCGCGTCGATCTCACCCGCGACCGTGAGCGTTTCAGCGCGCCAACGCACGATACCGCTCGTCGTGAACGCAGGCAGCGCCTGGTGGGCGACGCTGCCTGGCGCGCTCTGCAGCCCGTACCGCAGCTCGACGAGGTCATCCGAAAGCGTCGTCCGTAGATCGGAGCTCACGTGCAGGGCGCTTGCGGGGCCACCCCGTAAGATATTGGCAAGATTGATATTTTCGGCCTGAACCCGAGCCTGGATCGAGGTCTTCGCTTCCGCCAACACGCTCCCTTGCGCCTTCACGCGTCCCGCCTGGGAATCGACGCTCACGTCGAAGTCGAGCCGCGGAAGCGTCCCGCCGACCGTTGCCACGAGGCGCGCGGTCCCTGCGAGCTCGAGATCCGGCGACAGGCGCGCCAAGGCCGCGCGGTCCACGGCGGGCGCTTCGAGGCGACCGTCGAGGGTCTGATCCACCAGGGAGACGCGCGCCTCGGCGGGGGTGCCCAGGATCGACCCGCGATACTCCGCGTCCACGGTCGGACCCTTGGCGGGATCGGAGGGCAGCCAGAGCTTGCCCCGGAGAGAGCCACGCGGGTCGAGCCGTTGCGGCAGTAGGTTGCGCGCCACGAGCTCCGCGCGCCGGACGGGAAGGTTCACGCCGCGATCGTCGAGCTCTAGCGCCACCTCTGCGTCGCGAAGCTCCGCGTCGATCGGCGAAAACCCGCCGAGTCCCCCGTGCACCCAGGCATGCTTCAGCGAGATTTTCGGGATCGAGACGATCGGCCCGGGCTCGGTGGACGGAGGCGAGGGCGTACGCGGCTCGAACGCCGTGGCGAGCGTCGGGATGCCTGTACCGTCGTCGACCAGCCGAACCTCGGCGTGAGCGGCGCTGACCTCGTCCAGGTCGATGCGCAAAGGCTGCCCGCCCGAAACGATGCGCAGCACCAGCGCCGGCCACAGAACCCGCGCCTCGAGCCCGTCGACACGCACCACCGTCCGCCCTGCGGCGTCCTCGACTCGAGCGCGCGCTCGGACACGGGTGAAATCCACCCACTCGACCGCGTCGATCCGCACGCGACCACGGAACGTCGTCTCGAGCGCGGCGTCGACGGTGCTCGCGACTCGCGAGCGTACCGCGTCGAAGCGCAGGGCGACGACCAGCGCCACGGGCACGAAAAGTACGAAGACCACGAGCCCGAGCAGCACCTTGGCGAGCAGGCGCCCCCCACGGACCAGAAACGCACGGGCGCGGGGCTTCATCAAAAGGCTTCTCCGATGCCGAAAGACAGTGCAATCGGCAGGCCAAACGTCTCTTCGGGAACGCCTTCATCCGGGCTGGCAGGCGCCTGCGCGCCAGGGATGCGGTAACCGGCATCGAAGCGGACGGGCCCGATGGGCGTGTCGTAGCGGAAGCCGAACCCCGCGCTCAGGTGCGGCCGATTGAGCCTGAGCGTGGCTTTTTGGGGTGCCACATCCGCAGCGTCCGCGAATACGACCCCACTGAACGCCCCGCTGATCGGATAGCGCACCTCGAGGCTGCTCTCCCACAAGGTGAAGCCGCCGATGGGAAGATCACACGTGCTCGACTGCGGCACGTCGATTTGACCGCAGCCCGCCTCGATCTGCTCGGCGCTGAAGCCGGGATCGTAGAAAGGAATGACGCCATGGGGACCGATTTCGCGCGGCCCGTACCCCCGGTTCGAGCCCGCACCGCCTGCAAAAAAGCCGCGCAGCAACATCAGCTGCGAATCACGCACCCACTCGGCTCGAGAGCCCCCGCCGGGTGTTCCGGTCATCGCGTTCGACTCGATCGTGTCTCCGTAGTTGGCGGGCCAGAGAAAGCCGGTCGCGGCGCGGAGCGCGAGCGTGACCTTGCGCCCGAGCGGGATGTAGCCGCGCGCCTCGGGTTGCAGCTTGAAGTCGCGCGCGTCGCCGCCGACACCTGCGACCTGAAGCGTCGCCTTGAGTCCGACGCCCGAATGAGGAGAGAGCCTCCGGTCGAGGTACGCGAAGTCGACGACGAGCTCCGGATAGGAAACCAGCACCGGTCCCAGGTCGGGGTCGAGCGGTCCCGTATACGTGAACGGCGCGTTGCGCTGAAGGTTTTGGGAAAGTCCGGTGTGCATGCGCCAGAACGCCCGCTCGAGACCCGCGCTGGCGCGAAGCTCGCGATAGCCGAGGATGGGCGCGTTCTCCGCGGGGTCGTTGGTCAGGAGCAGCGGGTAAACGCTGTACTGAGTCCGCAGCACGCCCGTCGTGCGCGCCTCGAACAGGCCGGGCTGGCGGAACTCGACGCGCGCGCGCCCCTGAGGCAAGAGCCGCCTCGGCGCTTCCAGCGTGGGCAGACGCGTCGGGTAGAGCACGACGCCCGGCACCACCTCGATCTGGAACATGCGAAAACCACCGAGAAAGTTGCGGTGTTCCCAGCCGGCCGTGAGGTGCGCGTCGGCCTTGAGCGTGTCGAGCTCGAGGCCTCCGCCGAGCCGCAGGCTGCGAAGCTTCGAGACCTCGACCTTGACGCGGATCGGGACGCGCTCGGGCATGCTCTCGAGCGCGCCTTCCGGGAGGGCGGCCTCGACGCTGACGCTGCTGAAAACCCCGAGGTCGAGCAGCGCCTGCTTGGCGGACGCGAGCTCGGAGTGCGAGTAGCGATCGCCCGGGGTGAGATCGAGCGCCCGCCGCACGGGGCCTTCGGGAATCTTGCCGAGGCCTTCGATGCTGATCTCACCGAGCCGCGCCACCCGACCGGGCTCGACCCAATAGCCGACACCCACCACGTTCTTCGGAACGTCGACCTCCGCAGCGCGCTGGATGCGCGCGTACGCGTAGCCCTGATCTCCGAGCTCGTTCCTGAGCTCGTTCGCGGCGTTCTCGAAGGCCTCCTCCGTGAACGGCGCGCCGAGCGGCAAGAGCGCGGCGACACGCGCCCGCGCGCGTTTCGCGAACTCCGGCGGCAGTGTTTCGAGACCGTGGACGTCGACGCGTCCGATCGGAGCGTGCGGCCCCTCCTCGATCACGATTTCGACGCGGGCGTGCCTGCCCGACTGGAAGACCCGGGCGACGCGCGCGTGAGCCCGATAGTAGCCCCGGGCGCGATAGAGCCGCTCCAGGCGCTGCAAATCGCGCTCGAGCACGTAGCGATCGAACACCTCGTAGTCGTAGAAGACGCCCTGGATCAGGCCCGCGAAACGCGTCGTCGTGCGGCTCGCCATGTGCTCCTCGAGCTCGTCGTCGTCGATCGTTTCGTTTCCGACGAAGTCGATGCTGTCGAGCGCGTAGCGGCGCCCGGGAATGCTCGCACAGCCGAAACAAACGAACGCGAGCAGCACGGCGCCGAGCACTCGCCATCCTCGCGCCCGCAAGCGGAGCGAAAAGAAAGCGAATCTGGGCACGCGCCCGACTTTGCAAAGGGCACACCAGCTCGTCGCGCGCCTCGGCGCGAAGCTTGCTCTGCGACGGCGGCAGTGATTGCGCGCTTCTCCGTCGTTGCCTTCGTTTGCAGCGCCGCCTGCAGTGGCAGTTTGCCTCTACCGTCCCAAACGGTCCCGCCCGAGGACACGTTCGTCGACGTACCGTATCCCCCACCCGCTGCGCTCACCGAGCTCGTGCCGGAGCGACCCACGTCCGACGCCGTGTGGATCGACGGCGGCTGGGTCTGGCGCGGTCGTTACTACGTGTGGGATCGCGGAGGCTGGGTACGACCGCCGCCCGACCTACGCTTCGCGCCCTGGCGCGTGCGCTACCTCCCGAGCGGGCAGGCGCAATTCGCGCGCAACAACTGGGTCAACGCGCAGGGCGAACGCGTGCGCGGGCCGCGGGTGGCGCGTCCCGCCGCGACGCCCCCGAACGAGGTCACGGCCGAGTTTCAAACCGGGCGCTGAGCTCGCGCCACTACTCGCGGAGCGCTTCGGCGCCGCCGATGATTTCCATGAGCTCGGTCGTGATCGCGGCCTGGCGGGCGCGGTTGTACACGAGCGTGAGCTTCGAGATCATCTCGGAGGCGTTCTTGGTCGCCGAGTCCATCGCGGTCATGCGCGCGCCGAGCTCGGAGGCCATCGATTCGAGCAGCGCGCGGGCGAGCGTGGCCTCGATGTACATCGGAACCAGCCGCTCGAGGAGGGCCGCCTCGTTCGGATCGAACAGGTATTCGCGGTGGGACTCCCAGCTCGGCGCCTCCGCCGTCTCCACCGGGGCTTCCGGCGCGGCGAGCGGGAGGAGCGGCTCGGCCACCACGCGCTGGCTCATCGCGCTCTTGAACTCGTTGTAGACGACGTAAATCGAGTCCGCTTCTTCGGCGAGGAACACCGGGATCAACACGCGCGCGACCTTGCGCACGGTGTCGATGTCCGGCTTCTCCCAGATGCCCTCGAAGACGTGCAGCATCGGCGCCTTGCGGCGTACGAAGAAGTCACGCCCCTTGCGGCCGATGGTCGCGATGCGGACCTCGCCGCCGGCCGCTTCCTTCTCGCGCCAGAGCCGCTCGGCGGCGCGGGCGATGTTCGTGTTGAAGGCGCCGCACTGCCCGCGGTCGCTCGTGACGACCAGGATCACCGTGCGCTTCTCGGCGCGGCGCGCGAGCAGCGGATGCGGTGTCTCCGCGGTCGAGCTCTCGGCGAGGGCCTTCGTGACCTCCGCGAGCACGGCCCCGGTCTTCACGGCGTAGGGACGGAGCGCCAGGATGCGCTGCTGGGCGCGCGCGAGTCGCGCCCCCGCGACCATTTTCATGGCGCGCGTGATCTTCTGCGTACCCTTGACGCTGCTGATGCGCTTGCGAATGGCCTTGAGGCTCGGCATGGCTCGGTAGGACCTCGGTTGACGCTACGCGGAACGCGCGTCAGGCGTGCTCTTCGCTGGACTTCTCCGCGCGCTTCTTGGACTTTTCCTTCTTGGCCGGGCGCGCCTCTTCGCCGTCGCCCTCGCTTGCCTCGTCCGCGGCGCTGCCGCCGTCACGGCTCGCCACGAAGCGCTTCACGAAGGCCTTGAGCGCCTTGTCGATCTTCTTCTTGAGGTCGTCGCCGATGTCGCGCGTCTTCCGGATCTCTTCCCAGATGTCCGGGTGCTTCTCGTCGACGTACGCGAACAGGTCCGACTCGAAGGTCTTGAGCGACTCGACTGGAAGCTTGTCGGTGAAGCCGTTCGTGCCGGCGTAGACGATCAGCGCCTGCCGCTCGACGGGCACCGGCACGTACTGGTCCTGCTTCAGGAGCTCGACCAGCCGGCGGCCGCGCTCGAGCTGCGCGCGCGAAGCGGCGTCGAGATCGCTCGCGAACTGCGCGAAAGCTTCCATCGCGCGGTACTGCGCGAGGTCGAGGCGCAGCGTGCCGGCGACCTTCTTCATCGCCTTGATCTGCGCGTTGCCGCCGACGCGGCTCACCGAGATGCCGACGTTGATGGCGGGCCGGACGCCGGAGAAGAACAGATCGCTCTCGAGGAAGATCTGTCCGTCGGTGATCGAAATCACGTTGGTCGGGATGTACGCCGACACGTCGCCGGCCTGGGTCTCGATGATCGGCAGCGCCGTCAGCGAGCCGCCCGAGTGCGGATCCTTCACGAGCTCGAGGTCGGCCTTGTTGGCCTGCTCGCCCAGCGACTTTTCGGCGTCGTGCTTGGCGTGCTCGCCGATGTGGAGCTTGCCGTCGACGCCCTTGTACGAGAGGTCGCCGGCGGGCACGCTCGTGCCCTTCTTCACCACGAACCAGCGCTCGCCCATCTTGGCGGCGCGCTCGAGCAGGCGCGAGTGGATGTAGAAAACGTCGCCGGGGTACGCCTCGCGGCCCGGCGGTCGGCGCAGGAGCAGCGACAGCTGGCGGTACGCGACGGCTTGCTTCGAGAGATCGTCGTAGAAGCAGACGGCGTGGCGGCCGGTGTCGCGGAAGAACTCGCCGATGGTGACGCCCGTGTAGGGCGCGAGGAACTGCAGCGGCGCGGACTCGGTCGCCGTCGCGACGACGACGATCGTGTAGTCCATGGCGCCGTGCTGCGCGAGCTTGTCGACCACCTGCGCCACGGTCGAGGCTTTCTGCCCGATCGCGACGTAGATGCAGATGACGCCGTTGCCCTTCTGATTGATGATCGTATCGACGGCGATCGCGGTCTTGCCGGTCTGGCGGTCGCCGATGATGAGCTCGCGCTGGCCACGTCCGATCGGAATCATCGCGTCGATCGCCTTGACGCCCGTCTGCAGCGGCTCGCGCACCGGCTGGCGCGCGATGATGCCGGGAGCCTTCAGCTCGATGCGGCGGCGCTGCTTCGACTCGATCGGGCCCTTGCCGTCGATCGGCTGCCCCAGCGCGTTGACGACACGGCCGACGACCGCGTCACCGGCGGGCACGTCGGCGATGCGGCCCGTGCGCTTGACTACGTCGCCCTCCTTCACGCCGGTCGCATCGCCGAGCACCGCGACGCCGACGTTGTCCTGCTCGAGGTTCAGCACCAGGCCGTACAGACTGCCGGGGAACTCGACGAGCTCGCCGGCCATCACGCCTTCCAGGCCGTAGACGCGCGCGATGCCGTCGCCGCTGGTCAGAACGGTTCCGGTCTCACTCACCAGGGCGGCGCGATCGAAGTTCTGGATCTGCTGCTTGATGATGGCTGAGATTTCGTCGGCTCGAAGCTGCATGGCGGTATCTTTCTGTGGGGGAAGCTAGGCGGACAGGAGCTGGCGTTCGATGCGCTCGAGGCGCCCGCGCAGACTGCCGTCGATGGTCATGTCGCCGACGCGCGTCAGCACTCCGGCGATCAACGAAGGATCTTGCTGACGATCGAGGAGCACTTTCTTGCCGACGCGACGGCTGAGCTCCGCTGTCAGCTTCAGGTAGAAGGCTTCGGAAAGAGGCTGGGCGCTCGTCACCGTGGCGCGGACGACCCCTTCCTTCTCGTCGGCGAGCGTACCGAGACGTCGCGCGATGTCCGGGAGCAGCACGAGCCTGCGACGCGACGCCAGGTAACGAACGGCGGTGAGAGCGAGCTCCCCCAGCCCGAGACGCTTCGCTATGTCCTTGAGCACGGCTTCGCGCTGCTCGTGCGCCACCAGCGGATTCTCGAGGACGCTGCGCAGATCCTGGCTCGTTTGGTAAGCCGCAGCGAAACTCTGCACCTCGGAGGTGAGGGCGGCCAGCGTGCCGCCCTCGACGCCGAGCTCGTAAATCGCGCGGGAATAGCGGTCGGCGATGGCTGCGTGTCCACTCATGACGGGCTCACTGACCGACCCGCGGCGGGGGCCTGCTTCATGGCTTCGAGGAATTCGTCGGCCAGGCGCTGGTGATCGTCGCCCGCGAGGCGCTCCTCGAGCAACCGAGCCGACGACTGGACGGCGGAGGTCACCATCTCCCGCGTCAGCGTTTCACGGGCGGCTGCCAGCTCCTGCTCGACGAGCAGGCGCGCATCGCGCTCCATGCGCGCGCGCTGCTCGCGCGCTTCGGCGAGGACGCGCGTGCGCTCGGCCTCGCCCGCCTCGCGCATCTCGCGCCGAACGCGCTCGATCTCGTCGTCGATGTGCTCGAGCTTGTGCTCGTAGTCGGCGAGGCGCGCCTGGGCGTCCTTGCGCATGCGAGCCGCCTCGTCCATGCCGCGCAGGATCGAGGCCTTGCGCGCCTTGAGCCCGTCGGCGACCGGCTTCTTGAACAGCCGGAAGAGGATGAAGTAGAGGATCGCCGCGTTCAGCAGGTATGCCCCGAACGGAGCGGGCATCCCCTTGGGGCGGTAGATGAAGCTCGGCTCGACGCCTTCGCGCTCGCCGAGCACGCCGTAAAACCAGTTGATGTCGTGGAACGACGGGACGTGGTGGTCGCCGCCGTGTTCCGCCCCGTGCGCGGCGCCGTGCTCCCCGTGACCCGGGTCTGCCGCCGCGTGATCGTGATCGGCGTGACCGTGCTCATCGTGCTGTGCGAGCCCCGGGACCGCCAGGACCAGCGCCCCGAGGCACAACGAGACCGAGATCAGGCGGCGCATCAAACGGCTCCTCGTCCGAGGACCTGGGTGACGATTTCCCGGGACATCCGTTCGGATTCCTTCCCGAGCTCAAAGCGGATTTTGGCGATTTCTTCGGCCGTGCGCCGGCGGCCGTCGTCCACGATCCTGTTGGCGACCTCACGGGCCTCTCGCAGAATCTCGGCCTCCAGCCGCGTCGTTTCCGAGCGCAGGCGATCGCGCTCTTCGGCGGCGACGCGGTTCACCCGCTCGAGCTCCCGCTCGTAGCGGCGAAGCAGCTCGCCCGCTTTTTCCTCGAGCTCCCGCGCACGGGCACGGGCGCCCTCCGTCCGTTCTTCTCGAGCCGCGAAGACGCGCAAGACGGGTGCGAAGAGCAGGGGCTCCAGCACGAACATCAAGACGACGAAGATCGCGATCTGAAAAACGACCGTGTTGTCGAAATCGAGGGTGACACCGCCGCTGAGGGCGAGCACCGGGTGCGTGGCAACGAGCGCTGAGCTCATGTGGACCGGGCTTCGGGGGCGGCTCGTACCATCTTGGCGCCGGCATGTCTAGGCGAGCAGCACAGGATGTGCGCTCGGCGTTTCGGCTGCTTTTTTCGGCTTCAAACCCAGCCGCCCCGGCTGTCCGAAATCTCGCGGACGCCCGCCGCCCCCAAGCCGGCGAGCACCTCGGCGTAAGGGGCCCCGTCCCGAGGGTCGGAGGCGTCGGGAGCGACGTCCAGTAGGGGCCGAATAGCGAAGGCCCTCCGCCGGAGCTCGGGGTGGGGAACCCTGAGCTCGGGTAGGTCCACGACCTGGTCCCGAATCCACAGGATATCGAGGTCAATCAGCCGGGGCCCCCAGCGCTCACGCCGTACGCGGCCGAGCGCTTGCTCGATCCCGAGCACTCCGGCGAGCAGCTCGGTCGGCTCGAGGGTCGAGCGCAGGCGGCATGCCGCGTTTTGAAACACCGGCTGCGGTGGTCCAACCGGGTCGCTCTCATAGAGGAGTGAGACACCGGAGAGCTCGCCCAGGAGGGCGACGCGCCGCACAGCCTCTCGGAGGAGGGCACGGCTGTCTCCCAGGTTCGAACCGAGTCCGATGACCGCGTCCAGCACGGCCGGAGACTAGTACAACGGCCCCATGCGCATTTCGAGCTACGGAGGACGGGCCGCGCTGGCCCTCGAGCGCCGTTCGCGGCAGAGTCTCGTTGCGTGTTCGGCCTATCTCACGGTGAGCTCGGCATCGTCCTCTGGATCGTGGTCGCGATCGTGACCGCGCGTTTCTGGCCGAAGGCTGGTGAATGGGCGGTTCGCCGCCTCGGTGGCAAAGACGACACCGAACGCTAGAAGCCAGGGCTCGGGGCTGCCCCAGGCCGCGCCGAAGTGCGTGTTCCGAGTGGAGAATCGCGCCTGAGGGGGGTACGCTGGATGGTACCGAGGTGGCGAGCTCCGACCCCAAGTCTGCTCCCGACAGCACGGGTGGCTCGCAGGGCGCGCTCATCTTCATGAGTGATGCTTCCGCGGAAGCCGAGCGCCTGAGCGGCGCCCTGCGAGCGCGGAGCTACTGGGTGGTCGACGTGCCGCTCGGACTCCTTGCCGGCCGCGTCGCGGTCCAGCGCCCGGCCGTCGTGATCTGCGATGCCGACGCCCCGGGCACGCTCGAGACCATGAACCGCATGCAGATCGCCGCCGGCGGGCGGGCGATCGACGTGCTCCTCATCGCGGAATCCACCGAAGCGCCCTCCGAGGGCCGGACCGAGCTCGAGCGGCAGGCGAGCGGCGTCTTCACGCGCCCGGTCGACCCCGACGAGCTCGTGCGGAAGATCGAGCAGATCATCGGCCCGCCGGGGTCGCGCCCGTCCTCGCCATCAGGACCCGTCTCGGCCGGACGCTCACCCGTTCTCGTCACCGCGACGCGCAGACCCTACCGCTACGAGGGTCCGAAAGTCGGCGCACGCGGACCCGGACCGCTGAGCGGCGCGCCTCCGCCCGCACTCTCACCCTCCGTCGCACCTTCCGGTCCACCCTCGGCAACGTCGTCGGCACCACCGGCGCCGCCCGGCAGCACTCCGTCCTCCGCGCCGTCGGTCGTGCCGCCGTCCGCTCGCACCTCGAGCGCACCGCCCGGCGGCTTGCCTCCTGCACGCGGCGGCTCCGTCATGCCGCAGGCAATCGGTGCAGTCCCGCACGCGCGGTTGAGCCCCGAGCTCGAGCTCCTGCTCGGGCGAGCCGAACAGCGCGTCCGCAGCAGCGCCGGCGGACCTGCCCTTGCGGAGCGCCTTTCCCCGGACGCGGAGGTCGAGGCCGTCCTCCCCGCCGATCTCTTGGCGGCCCTCGACGAGCCGCTCGAAGCCGACGACGACGACGACGGTGACGACAGCGTGGCCGGCACCGCGGGCGGCTCGGAATCCGGAAGCCGCGGAACACGTGGAACCCCCGAACCGGGAACGGCGACCGGAGGCCGCACGGTCTCTCGCGCCGAAGGCACCGCGAACGCGAGCTTCCGCTCCGAAGCCACCTCGAGCGCGGGTCCCCGCTCCGAACCGACCTCGAGCGCCCTCGGCAACACCCGCGGCGATCCGAAAAGCTCGAGCGACCACCCGCAATTCGCGAACGAGCCCCCCACGGCTCCACCCGCGCGCCCGATTCCAGTCGCGCCGCAGAGCGTGCGCATGAACACGGCGCTCGAGCTCGACCCGCCCGTCGAATCGCGGCCAGGCGGAGCCGAGTCACGCCCGGGCGGAGTCGAATCGCGTCCCGGAGCGATCACCAACGCCGGCTCCGACCCGAGCCCGAGCAGCGCGCCCGTCATCGAAGCTCCCTCGACCCGCCCCCCGCGACCCGACGTCGCGCCCGACCGCCGTCAGGAACCCACCTTCCCCTACGCAGCGTCCAAGCCACTCCAGCCCGAGCCCTCCGATCCGCAACCGATCGCGCGCGCCGTTCCGGACATCTCGCCCACGCTCGGCAGCGGCGGCGGCCTGCGCGCGCTCGCCCGCGCCGTCGCAGCGCGCTTCACCGGCGCGATCGCCTTCGAAGACGCGACCGGCATCCGCCGCGTCGTCTTTCGCGACGGCGACTTCGTCACCGCGGCGTCCAGCGCCGAAGGCGAAACGCTCGTCGCCTTCCTCGCGCAGCGCGGCGATCTCGCGCCGGACGCCGTCCAGCGCGTCGGCCGGCGCCTCCCGCCCTTCGGTCGTCACGCCGGAGCAGCGCTCGTCGCGCAGGGCCACCTACGCCAGGACGAACTCTGGGCCGTCTTGCGCGCCCACGCCGAGTGGCTCATCGCTCGCGTCGCCGGCATGCAGGGCGGCGCTGCGAGCCTCGAGCACGAAGTCCCGCAGCGCCTGCAAACCGAGCCCGGCGTCTTCGGCGGCGCGACCGGCGCCGAAGTCCTCGTGGAAATCACGCGTCGCGTGGCCCCTCCTGCCGACGCCGTCGCCCGCCTCGGCGGCCGCGACGTCCGCTTCGGCTTCGGCGGCCGTCGCGTCCTCCTCGCCGAGTGCGCGCTCTCGGACGCCGAAAACGCCCTCGCCGAAACCGCCGAAGGCGCGACCCTCGGCGAACTCCTCAAACGCGCGGGCGCCGACGACTTCGCGTGCGTCGCGTGGGCCCTCGTCGAGCTCGGCATCCTCAGCACCGCCAGCGAAGCGCGCCGCCCTGCCCCTACGCCCGAAGCTGCAGCGGACCCCGACGCCTGGGACCCTCTCGACACGACGGCCTTTCGTGCGCGCGTCGCGGCGCGCCGTGCCCTCGTCGAAGAGGGCGACTACTTCGCGCTCCTCGGCGTGAGCCGCACGGCGACCCATTACGACCTGCGCCGCGCGTACCAGACGTTGCGACGAGATCTCGATCCTTCTCGCATGATCACGGCCGCCACGATTGATCTACGGGAAGACGTGGACTCCATCCTCGAAGTCATCGACGAGGCGTACGACATCTTGCGCGATCCGGTGCGCCGCGAACGCTACCGGCGGGCGCTCGACGCGGCGCCGCGCTGACGCGTGACCAAGCACTGTGCGAGGGCCCGCGCCTACTGCCAGCGGAACGTCTTCAGGGCGATCGCGAAGCCGAGCACACTCCAGCCGGCGAGCACCGAGAGCTCGAAGCTCACCGCCGCGAGCGACGCTCCGTCGTTGTAGATCGAGCGCAGCGCGTCGGTGACTGCCGTCAGCGGAAGCACGCGGATCGGCAACTGCAACCACTCGGGGAAGCGCTCGTACGAGAAGAACGACCCCGAAACGATCCACATCGGCAGCTGCACGAAATTCATCCAGCCGTTCGCGACCTCCGTGTTGTCGAGGCGCGCGCCGACCACCAGACTGATCCCGGCAAACGCCGCGGCGCCCAGGAACGAAGCGAGGATCAGCCCGGGGATGCTCCCCTGGATGGTCGTATCGAAGATCAGCTTTCCGAAGCCGACCAGCAGGGCGAGCTCGAGCGCGAGGAACGTACAACGCGAGAAGAAATACGCGAGCAGGAAGTGCGAATGGCGCATCGGCGTCACGGCGTAACGCCGCAGCAGCCGCCGCTTACGGGCGAGCACCAGGTTGAAACCGATGCCCCACATGCTGCTCCCCATCAAATTCAAGCCGATCAGCCCCGGCAGCAGAAAATCGATGTAGCGCGAGCCGTGCTCCGACACGGTTTGTTCGCGCACGGGGAGCGGATCCCGACGACCGGCGCCGCTCTGAAGCACGGAGTCGGCCACCGCGCGCGCGAGCCGCGCCTTCTCCTGCGCGGGGTCGAGCCGCATCACGATGTCCGCGCCACGCGCGTCCACGACCAAATCGACCTTACTTCGCCCGAGCGCGTGCTCCGCGTCCTTCAGCGGCATCGACTCCGCCTTGACGACCGGGCTCTGAAACAGCGCACGCGTGCGAGCGGGGTCCGCCTCCGCGACGACCGCGACGCGCGGCGGCTCCGGCTGCTTGTCGCGGAACGCCAGCCCGAGCCCGAACGCGAGCAAGAGCGGAAACCCAAAAACCCAAAACACGTACCCCGGCTCGCGCATGAACTCGCGGATGCGCGTCTTCACGAGCTCCGCCAACGGACTCGGCTGAACGTCACTCATGGCGCGGCCCGTCCGTTCGCCTCGTTCCTCGGCGAACTCTTGCCATTGGGTTTGGCGTCACCATTTCCCTTCCCGCCGCCATCACCCTCCCCGTTCGCGTCGTCGTGCTTCAACGCACGGCCCGTCAGATGCAGGAACACGTCATCGAGCGTCGCCTGATGCGTGCTCAAGCCCACGGGCTGCACGCCCTGTCGCTCCAGTTCCTGCAACACCGCTCCCAGCGCGGCGAGACTTCGGTCGATCCGCAGGCGGTAGTGCTGCCCGCGGCTCACCACCGAAGCGACGCTCGGCAATGCTTCGAGCGCCGCTTCGTCGAGCGGCTTCGTGACCTCGAACTCCACGAACTGCACCATCCCGAGCCCATCCACGAGCGAGCGCGGCGTCCCGGTCGCGATGATCTTCCCCTGATCCATCACGGCGATCCGGTCACACAAGGCCGCCGCTTCCTCCATGTAATGCGTCGTGATGAGCACGGTGCGGCCCTGCTCGCGGTAGCGCTCCACGATCGTCCACAGCGCACGCCGGGCGCGCGGATCGAGACCGGTCGTCGGCTCGTCCAGGAACAGAAGCTCCGGATCGCCGACGAGGGCGCAGCCCACCGCGACGCGCTGCTTCTGGCCTCCGGAAAGCTTGAAATACTGCTTGTCGCGCTCGTCGCGCAGCGTGAGGAGGTCGATGAGCTCCTCGATGCTGCGCCCTTTCGCGTAGAACGAGCGAAAGAGCGTCAGCACTTCCGCCACCGTGAGCTTGTCGGCGAGCTGCGTCTCCTGGAGCTGCACGCCGAAGCGCTCCTTGATCTCGCGGTCGCGCCCCTTGCCCCACGCCAAGCCGAAGAGCTCGATGGTTCCCTCGTCCGGGCGCTGCAGGCCCTCGATCATCTCGACGGTCGTCGTCTTGCCGGCGCCGTTCGGACCCAGTAGGCCCAAGCACTCGCCTACCTCTACGGTCAGGTCCACGCCGTTGACGGCGGTGTTCTTGCCGTAGCGTTTGACCAGCGAGCGGCACTGGATGGCGGGGGGCATGGGGGGGCACTCATAGCACTGCGCCCAGAGCCGCGTCGTTCGCTGCGGCGTTTACTCAGTCACCAGCGATGCCCGCTCCAGGGCCGCACCCAGCTCGCTGTCGGTCGTGTCCGCTCCAACGACGTGTGCTACGGTAACGGGAGCCCCAAGTCCTGGTGCCCATTGGCCGTGGTGTACATCCAGACGTCGCCGTCGCCGCCCTTGTAGAACACAACGTCCTTGATGATGCTCGAGACCACGGTAGGCGCTGATTTCAACGTTCCGCCGAGCAGTGTGCATCCGGAATTGCTGACCTGCTTGCACAAGCTGGTGCCCCCTCCAGGGGCAGAGCACGCGAAATAGGGTGTCTGAGTCCCACCTTCCGAGCCGAGCGACGGGCTGCTCTTCACGTTCGTGCAAGTTCCGTTTTGCGTCCAGCCCGTCGTCGATCCGTTCGCGGACACATTGATCTTCTTGAGCTGCGCCCCGGATCGAACGAAGACCCGAATGTCCGGGCCGTGTTTGATGACGGCGGGGATGCCCTGCATGATCAAGGTAGAGGTAAACGCTCCATTGGTCTCCCACTCCGGCTCGTACTCGTCGCT
>DASXWF010000884.1:0-6622 GCA_036503835.1 Polyangiaceae bacterium
AACTCCCGAGCCGAGCACGCCGAAGACCGCGCTCGCTCCTCGTCGAACGCCGGTAGCAGAGCTCGACCGGACGGCGTCCTCGCTGCGGCGCGACTCGCCGACGGTCCAGCACCGGATTTCGGCGCCGCAGCTCCCCGATCCGTTCGCGGCCCTCGATGACCCCGTACCACGGCGCCGCGAGGTCGCGGCGGAAACCCGCGGCGAACCGGCGAGCACCGGCCAGCCGTCGAGAGACGAGGCCCCGGCCAGCTCGCTGCCGAGCTGCGAGAGTGCGGCTGCTGCAGCGAACGAAACCATCGACCTCGGCGCAGGGCGCGGCGCGCCGGACCTGACGCGCGACGCCTTCGCGTCGGTGCTGGAGAACGGCTCGTACCTCGCGCGGTGCGCGATCCCGGCGCGCACCGCGCTCGACATCTGCGCCGCCGTGCGCGACGGGAAGGTCGTGGGAGTGAGCGTCACGTCCGCTCCCCGCAGCCCGGCCGTCAACGCGTGTGTCCGCCGCGCGGTGTCCACCTTGCGCTTTCCGCACAGCGGCCGACTCGACGTCACACGCACGCGCTTCGAAGCGGCTCGCTGATTCTCGACGGAACGGCACGCTCCTCGGGCGGCGCGCCGAGCGCTCAGTTCCCCGCCTTTTCGGCGCTCCCGCCCGCGGGCGGCGCTTCGATTGCGAGGTCCCTGAACGTGGCCGGTTGGTGCTCCAGGAACGCCTCGAGCTCGCTCAGCGCGAGCTCGAGATCCGGCGAGCCCACCTTCTCGAAGCAGCGAGCACGCATGGTGAGCGGCAGGAGCTCGTACGTCGCGTTTCCATGGCGGCGGGCGAAGGCCTCCGCGCACAGCGCCGGATCGGTCGACTGAATGCCGATCTGCTCGCGGGTGTTGCGCCGGAAGCGCTCGCTCACGTAGACGGCTAGCGGGCCACTCGAGACGGTGCGCAAGAGATCCGCTGCACGCGACGGATGCGTTCGAGCGAGGGTCTTCGCCCGCTTCAGCGCGCGTGTGGCCACGTCGCAGAGCGGGAGGGCCGTGCGGCGCAGCTGCTCGAACGATTCGAGCAGGAGCCCGACCGCTCCGTCGAGATCTCCGCGCTTCTCCGCCGCCCGGGAGCGGAGAAGGAGCGCTTCGGCGCGGAAGCCGGCCTGCTCGAGCTCGAGGGCGCGTGCGAGCGCAACGTCGCGGCCGCGCGCGGCATCGATCCAACCGACGACCCACTTTTCGACGAGCTCGCCGGGCTCGACCCCTTCCGGCCAGAGCTCACCGGCGCGCCGCATGTTGCCGTTGCACCCCACGACCGTCGCCTGAACTCGCGGTGACGGCGGAGGTCCGGCTCCGGTCGACCACTCCACGCGGTGCCGCTGGTCGTCCACCAGCGCCCAGTCGATCGCGCCCGACACGCGGGGCTTCTGCGACTCGACGTCGATGGCTCCCAGTAGATCCTCCATGGCGGAGTACGCGCCGAGGCCTACCTGCCAGCCGAAGGCGAACTCCAGCACGTTCACGTCGTCCGTGTTCACCGGTCCGCTCTCGTCGCCCGCGAGCGACGCCGTGACCGGTGGCGGCGCGATGTGGTGCGCGAGGAGCGCTTCGGCGCCCTCCATGTTCCAGGTGCGGCGCATCCACTCGAGGTAGTGCGGCTCCGCGAGCACGCGCCGGAGCCGTGCGAGGTCGACGACCTGCGGCGACATCGAGCCGATGAGCACGAGATCGGCGCCGCCGGGCCCCCAGATGGAAACGTGGGGGAAGACCGAGCTCAGCGTGCGAATGACCGTCGTCAGCGTGCGCGCGTCGATCTCGTAGGCTTGGACCCACTGTGCGTAGAAGCCGCCCGGGGCCAGGCGCGCGGCTCCCGCCTCGTAGAACTCTCGAGTGAACAGCGAAGCGATACCCGCGCGGTAGGGGTTGCTCGGTTCGCTGATGACGAGATCGTACTTCTGCCGGTTGGTGAGCAGGATTTCACGCCCGTCACCGATCTCGATCTGGACGCGGCGATTGTCGAGCACGTTGCCGTTTACCGGCGCCGCGCGCCGCGCCACCTCGACGATCGAAGGCTCGAGCTCGGCCACGACGACGCGCTCCATCCCCGGCGCCTTCGCCAGCAGCCCGGCCGTCATCCCGGTTCCCAGGCCCACGACGAACGCGCGCTTCGGGTGCGGATGAAGCGCCGCGGGGAGCAGACCGAGGAACGCCTGGGTGCCGCGATCGCCCACCACCGAGCCGTCCGACTTGCCGTTCACGATGAAGGCGATGCCGTTCTGCACGTTGATGGCGACGCTCGACTCGACGCCGTCTCGCTGCCAGATCGTGTGCTCTTCGGTTCGGCGACGAAGCGCGACGACCTGGTTCGCGTCGAGCGAGGCGACACTGACGCGACCGGCTCCGACGGGCGAATGGCGAAAGACCGCGCCGGGCCCCTCGGACGACGCGAGCAGGAGCGCCGCCACGGCGATGCTCGAGGGCACCGCGACGCGCGACGCGCGCGCGCCCGTTCGCCATGCGAGCACGGCGCCGGCGAGACCCAGCACGGAGAACGACAGCGCGATCAGACGCCAGGTGCCGACCGCGCCGAGCTGCGGCAAGAGCACGAAGCCGGTGAGCAGCGAGCCGAGCAGCGTGCCGGCCGTGTTGTAGGCGTACGCCTCGCCCACGTGTCGCCCGATCCCGGCGCGCCCTCGGCCGAGCAGCGCAAACAGCGCTGGGAACTGATACCCGCTCACGACCGACGCGGGAAACACGATCAGCCCGGCCACCGCGAACCAGGTCGCAACCAGGTACCCGAGACCGAGGTTCGCCGTTTGCCGGAGGTGCGCCGTGAGCAGGGCGATGTCGTCGCCCCAGGCGAACGGCAGGAGCACGAAGAAGGCTTCTGCCGCGAGCGTCGTGGCCACGAGCTCCACGGTCGTCACGTGCTCCCTGGGCCGGAGCGCAAACAAAAGGCCGCCGACGCCGATGCCCAGCAGGGCCGTCGCGAGGATCAAACCGAAAGTAATGCTCGAGCCGCCGAGCAGCGGGGAAAGGACGCGGAACCACACGAGCTCGAGCGCGAGGAAGCCGAAACCGGCGGCCGCCGCCGTGAAGTACGCCCACACCACGGTATGGCGCGCCGCCGGCTCCCCGGCGCTCGCGCCCGCCGCGGTCGCCGCCGCGATCCGCGGCACCTCGCGAGCCATGGCCCGCGCGACGACCCCGACGAGCAAGTTCGAGAGGACGGCCGCCCAGAGCGTCAGTTGCGTGCCGATCAGACCGAACAGCAGCAGCGGCCCGACGAGCGCGCCGGCGACCGCGCCGATCGTGTTGACGGCGTAGAGCAGCGCCAGGCGGTGGCGACCGGCGTCGGCCTCCGTGACCACCGCGCGCGCGACCGCCGGCAAGGTACCGCCCATCAGGACCGCCGCGGGACCGATCACGAGCGCCGCGAGCAGCAGCCGAATCGCGCTCGCCGCCGAGCTGCCCAGCGTTTCGACGCCGCCGAGCGCGAGGTACAGGCGGTGAACACCGATGCGCAGAAACGGCGTGAGCGCCGCCCAGAGCGCGATGCCGATCTCGAGGTGCGCGTAGTAGCGCAGAGGCTGCTCGGAGCGCTCGATGCGCCTTCCGAAGAGCACCCCGCCGAGCCCGAGCCCGCCGAGGAAGATCGCGAGCACGGCGGCCGACGCCGCGGTCGACGCCCCGAACGTGAGCTGGAACAGCCGCTGCCAGGACGTCTGGTAGACCAGCGCGGCAAAACCGGAACCGAACAGAAGCGGAGCGACCCGCCGGACGGTCAGGTCCATCCCGCCTTCATATCAGGATCGTTCCGAGCACATGCGGCGTTCGACGCGCGGCTGCGGCACGATCGGCGGCGTTCTCAGGCCTCGAGCTCGGAAAGCGCGCGCGAGAGGGCGCGCGAAAGCTCGGTGAGGATCGCGCGCTCGAAGGCGCGACAGCGGAGCTGACTTCCGTCCCAGCGCGCTTCGCCGCCGAAGCTCCAGTCCCAGGTGCCCGTGGGCCGCGAGGAGATCGAGAACGCAGTACCCTGCTTGCCGACGTCGATGCGATAGTCGGTGGCATCGACGGTGACTTCGGCCAAAGCCGGGCAGTCGTAGTTCATGGACGAACCCTGCGCTGTTTCGGTGGATTCACTGAACATTCATTCAGTATACGCGACACGGGCGCCCTGGCAACCGAATCCGCGAGCGCGGCCAGTCCGGCCTGCTTCTCGCGGTGATATCCTGCGCGCCGCGTCATGGACCTGGTGGACGACACGAAGGAAGCCAGCGAGAACGACGTACCGCTCTCCGCGCCGCTCTCGGTCCCGCCCCTTTCGAACGGGGAGCCGCTCGCCTACCGACTGACGGGACGCCGGCGAAGCTCGCTGCCGCCGCCGCCCGAGCGCGACTACCTGCTCGCCGTCACGAACGTCTTGATCGCGGCCGCGCACGCGGACGGCGCCATGGGTCGGCGCGAGGACCGCGCCATACGCCGCATCCTCGCGCGGCTCTGCGCGAGCGACGGCGTGCCGGATTGGCTCGAAGAGCACCTCGCGAGTTTCGACCCCGCGAGCTTCGAGCTCGCCTCCGCCACCGACCTCCTGCGCCTGCTCGAAGTCGACCAGCGCAGGCACGTGATGGAGCTCGTGCGCGAGGTTTGCGACGCGGACAACGCCTTCGAGCTCGAGGAGGAGCGCTACCTGCTCGCGCTCGTGCTCGCGCTTTCGCTCGATCGCGAGAGCGTGCAGGATCTGGTGATTCACTCGGCGTCCGGGCTCGACGGACCTGCGAAGCGGCTGTTCGACATCGTCTTCGCGGTCGTGTTCCTGGTCGTGGCCTGGCCGCTGCTGTTGCTGATCGCGCTTTCGGTGAAGCTCGGCTCGCCGGGTCCGGTGCTGTTCCGGCAAACCCGCTACGGCAAGGACGGCGAGCCGATCGAGGTGTTCAAGTTTCGCACGATGACCGTCACGGAAAATGGCGGCGAGGTGCGGCAGGCGACGCGCGGCGACACGCGCGTGACGCGCGTGGGCGCGTTCTTGCGGCGATCGTCGCTCGACGAGCTGCCGCAATTCTACAACGTGCTCCGCGGCGAGATGTCCGTGGTCGGGCCGCGCCCGCACGCGGTCGCCCACAACATCCAATATCGCACGCAGATCCTCGAGTATGCGCTGCGTCACAAGGTCAAGCCCGGGATCACCGGCTGGGCGCAGGTGAACGGCTGGCGCGGAGAGACCGACACGCTCGAGAAGATGATTCAACGCGTCTCCCACGACCTCGAGTACATCCGCCGTCATAGCCTGCGCTTCGACGTCGAGATCATCCTGCGCACGATCTTCGGCAGGAAGTCGCGCTCGAACGCCTACTGAGAGCGAGCAACGCTCGGCGACGTCCGGCGCCGGCGAATCGCGCCGAGAAGGTAACTCCGCGCTTTCGTACCCGGGACGTAGGTTCCGAGGGCGGCGGCAACGTCGCGCAAGAGGAACGACCATGAGCAGAACGATGATCGCGGCGCTCCAGGTGTCGCTGGACGGCTTCACCCAAGGCTCGGACCGCGGAGGACCCGAATGGGTCGATTCATGGGCGGACGCCCTCGGTCTCGTCCCGGACGTCGACGCTTTCGTGCAGGGAGCGGGCATGTACCCGGGATACGGGGACTACTGGTCGGCCATCGAGGCCGACCCTCGAAGCGCCCCACCGTTTCAGTCTCGAGCGCCGTACGATCGGGAGATCGCCTACGCGCGGCTGGCGGCGCGAACGCCGCACTACGTCGTCTCCAAGACGCTCGAACGCGTCGCGTGGCCGCGCACCGCGACGATCGTCCGGGACCTCGGCGAGCTCCGCGCCCTCAAAGAGCAGCCTGGGAAGAACATCTACGTCGTCGGCGGCCCCACGCTCGTGACCAGCCTGCTCGACGCGAACCTCATCGACGAGCTCCGGCTGATCGTCCATCCGCTCCTCCTCGGCGGCGGCAAGGCCCTCTTCCAAGGAGTCAGACAGTGGCGCTCGCTCCACTTCGTTCACGCCGAACCGGCGAGCGGCGGACGAGTGATCCTCGCCTATCGGACCTGACGGGGCATTCGCCGGTTGGTCGCGGAAGCCACCCGGCGTATCGTCGCGTCGGGTTCCCCCTGGCGCTCACGGCCACGCTCTACCACTTCAAGCTCGCGCTCTCGGACGTGGATCGCGGCGTCTACGAAAGCCTCGATCTGCGGCTTGCCTGTCATCCTTCGGAGAGCCCGCGCTACCTCGTCACGCGGCTGCTCGCGTACGCCCTCTCGTACGAGGATGGCATCGCCTTCAGCAAGGGCGGTTTGTCTTCGACCGACGAGCCGCCCGTCCTGATCCGTGACGCGCAGGGCATCTTGCGCGCATGGATCGACGTCGGCAATCCAGCGGCGGAGCGCCTGCATCGCGCGTCGAAGTCCGCGACGCGTGTCGCGGTGTTCACGACCGCCGAGCTCGAGGCACAGAAACAGGCTGCGCGATCCGGCGCCGTGCACCGCGCCGGCGCGATCGAGCTCTGGCAACTCGAAGCGAGCTTCGTCGATGCGCTCGCCGAGCGGGTCGAGCGCAACCTCGAGCTCGAGCTCACGCGCACCGACGGGCGGCTGTACCTGACCCTGCGCGGCGAGCTGCTCGAAGGGAGCATCGAGCGC
>DASXWF010000885.1:0-10010 GCA_036503835.1 Polyangiaceae bacterium
CTCGGCTACCGCGGGCTCGTCGTGACCGACGACCTCGAAATGAAAGCGATCGCGGACCACTACGCGATCGAGGACGTGGCGGTGTGCGCGCTGCTCGCGGGGGTCGACGTGCTTTTGTGCTGTCACGGCGCAGAACTGGCACGGCGGGCCATTTCGGCCATCGTGACGGGAGTGAAGACCGGATTGGTCCCCGAAGCCCGCCTCGTCGAAGCCGCCGAGCGCACCCGCGGGTTCGCGCGGCGCTGGGCGCGCTCGCCGGAACGCGGCGTGGACCTCTCGATCCTCGGGAGCCCGGAGCATCGAGCCGTGGTCGAGCGCATCCTCCAGCGCGACGGAGGCCGCACCTCGTGACGCACGCCGAGCGAGGCCGTCGGGGGGCCGGCGCGCTCGTGCTCGTGCTCGCGGTCGCGGGCGCCGCGGCGCAGGCGAGCTGCGCGGGCGAAATCGGCGCAGACCCGGCGGTTCGAGAGTCGGCCCGCTGCCTCTCCGAAGCGGGCGAGCTCTTCGAGCAGCGCATCGCGCCGCTGCTCGCCACCGACCGGCCGAAGACCTGCAATCAGTGTCATCTCTCGGGGGTCGATCTCTCGCTCTTCGTCCGCGACGACATGTGCGAGACGCGCGCTTGCCTGCTCGAGCTCGGCCTCGTCGACACCGGGAATCCCGCCGACAGCGTCGTGCTCGGCTGGATCCAGCGCGCGCACCCCGACAGCGAGCTCATCACCGAAGCGGTGATTCAGGAAGAGTACGAGGGCATGAAGGCGTTCGTGGAACGCATCGCGACCTGCAGCGGCGCCGCGTGCGCGGGCGTGCGCTGCCCGATGACCGGCGACGACGAAGCGTGCGGCTCCGAGCCCGAGCCCGGTGAACCCTCCTCCGTTCCCGAGGGCACGCCCTGCGACGCGCTCACGATCGAGCAGACGTTTCGCGACACCGCGTACGTGTGGCGCGATCGCTGCTTTCCCTGCCATTTCACGAGCCAGCCCCAGTCTTCGCTGGCGGCCCCCCCGTGGATCGACGTGCGCGGGAACTGCGAAGCCGGATCGATCGCCACGCTGCGCAACTGGGAGCACGGCGGATACATGAACCTCGAAGAGCCGGCTCAGAGCCTGGTCTTGCTGAAGCCGCTGCCGCTCGACCAGGGCGGCGTCGAGCACGGCGGCGACGCGAAGTTCAGCGACAGGAACGACGAGACGTACCTCTCGTTCCTCTCGTTCATCGAGTACTACGCGGCCTGCGCGAACGGCGCGACGACGCCCTGAGCTCAGCCGCCGCCGCCCGCGCCGGCCTCGTGCGAATGCTCGCCGCCCGCGCCGGCCTCGTGCGAATGCTCGCCGCCCGCGCCGGCCTCGTGCCCGCCGCCGCCCTCACCGCCCTCGCCCGCGGCCCGACAGAGCGTGGAGCACTCGTCGTAGTACTTCAGGCATTCCTTGCCGTTCCTGACGTGCCCGATGTCGTGGCACTCCTCGTAACGACCGCCGAACTTCACCCCCGGCGCGTGACAAAGGTCTTCCAGGGACAAGCACTCCGGGAGACCGTCTTTGATGGGCGCAATCGGACGCGTGTCGTCGCAACCCGGCACGACCGCGAGGAAGAGCGCGGCCGCCGCGAACGAACAAGGAAGAGGACGCAACATTCGCCTGGTTTAGCACGTCCCTCGCGCCGAGCCCCGTTCGAGGGCGGCTCGACGCGCGGCGCGCTACGCTTCGAGCATGCGTCTCGCGCACGCCTCTCCGCCGAGCATTCACCGCGCGAGCCGCGCGGACGAAGCGTTCGCGGCGCGCCTCGGAGCGGGCGCCTTCCTCGATTTCGACCCGCGCGCGGAATCACACACGCGCGAGCTGGTGCGCGCGCGCGGAGCCGCGACGCTGATCGCGAGCGTGGAGGGCGAGCCGCTCGGCTTCGCGGTCGTCCACCCGGCGCGCGACGAGATCAGTCTGCTCCAGGCGATCGCCGTCGAACCGCAGGCGCGCGGGCGCGGCGTCGGAGGCGCCCTGCTTTCGGCCTCGGAGCGCGTCGCCCGCGAGCGCGGCTCTCGGGCGATGCGGCTCTGCACCGCGCAGGCGAACGTCGAGGCGCTCGAGCTCTTCCTGAAACACGGCTTTCGCATCGAGCAGCGGCTCGCGCGCTTCTACACGAACGGCCAGGACGCCTGCGCGCTGGTCAAGTCGCTCCGCTGACGCCGGCGAGCGCTCGCCGGAAGAACTCGGAGCGCTCCGCGAGCTCGCGCACGTACGGCAAGACGTCACCCCGCGCCCGCTCGCCGAGCTTCGCGAGCGGAATCACGTGCTCCTCCGGGACGTAGCGGAACGTGAAGTTCACGCGCCGCGTTCGAAAATCGTCCAGGTGCGGCGGCAGCGAGCAGCCGTCGCGCCGGTCGACGCGCTGCACGCGGTGAAATACGCGCTCCTTGTAGTAGGGCCCCGCGAACAGCTGGAGCGCGCCGTCGTCGAGCCACTGCGAGAGCGCGGGCGGCGAGCGTTCGCCGACGCGGCGGGACGCGACGAACTGAAAGAGCGCGCGTTCCCCGAGCGAGAGCGAGGCCACCGGTCCCGGCTCGAAGTCACGATGCTCGCCGACGCGCGCCGAATCCACCCAGCGCTCGCCCTCCTTGCGATCGCCGTAGAAATTGACCAGGCACGTGTTCAGCCGGAATCCGCGCGGCACGTGCTCGGGCGGAAACGCCGCGCGGATGCGGCGCTCGATCTCCGCGACCAGGCGCGCGAGAACCGGCGGGAACGGCTCGGCCTGGACGCAACGGTCGTGAACGCCGCGCGGCGGGCGGTAGTAGTCGAGACACGCGAACTGCCAGTTGCCGAGCCAGTACACCGGGCGGAGCAGGCGCCGCTGTGACTCCCCGCGGGGCGGCGGGCGCTCGGTCGAGTAGCGATACTCCCAGATCGGCCGCAGCGTCTCGAGCCAGGCGAGGATCTCGCGGCGGGCGCCCGGTTTCACGAACTCGGGCACGATGACGTGGCCGCGGCGCTCACGAGCGTCCGGGGCGTGGTTCCCGCGCCGGCGCGCGTCGAAGACGCGACCGAGGGGGCGCGGGCGGGGAGCTATTCGGGACATCCTGCGAATGATACGATCGCACGATGCGCGTGAAGCGGCGGGCATTTCTCGGGCGGAGTGCGGCGCTCGCGGCCGCGTCCGCCCTCCCCTTCGTGTTCGCCGGACGGCGGGCTCGCGCCGCGGACTACGGGCCCCTGGTCGACGATCCCGACGGCATCCTGGACCTGCCGAGCGGCTTCTCGTACGCGGTGATCGACCGCGCGGGCGACACGATGACGGACGGCTACCGCGTCCCCGCGAAGCCCGACGGCATGGCCTGCTTTTCAGGCAGCGACGGCACGCTCGTGCTGCTCCGCAACCACGAAATCAGCTCCGCCGCCGGCGAGGGTCCGTACCAGAACGGCCAGTCGCCGCCCGCCGAAGCCTACGACGCGAGCCGGTACGGCGGCGTCACGCGCGTGGTGGTCGACACGACGACCCGCCGGCGCGTTTCGAGCAACCTCGTGCTCGTGGGCACTGCCCAGAACTGCGCCGGTGGTCCGAGCCCCTGGGGCTGGCTGACCTGCGAGGAGACCTTCGACGACGACCACGGCTACGTGTTCGTCTGCCGCACCGGCGCGAGCAGCGTGAGCGCTCCCGAGCGCGTCGTCGGCTACGGCCACTTTCGCCACGAGGCCGTCGCGATCGAGACTCCTTCCCACCGCGCGTACCTCACGGAAGATCGTCCCGACAGCTGCCTGTATCGCTTCGTGCCCGACGATCCGGAAGCACCCTTCGAAGGCCGGCTGCAGGCGCTCGCCGTCGCGGGAAGGCCGGGCTTTCAGACCGCGACCGGGCTCGAGGTGGGCGACGAGCTCGAGGTCGCGTGGATCGATCTGGACGATCCGGATCCCGCGGACGACGACCTGCGTCAGACGGCGGTGAGCCTGGGCGCAGCGGTCATCCGGCGCGGCGAGGGCATCTGGTACGCCGACGGCGTCGTGTACTTCGACTCGACCAGCGGCGGACCCGCGGATCTCGGGCAGATCTTCGCGCTGCGCCCGACGGCGGACGGTGGGACGCTCACGCTGCTCGCTCAGTCCACGAACGAAGCGACGCTGAACGGCCCCGACAACCTGGTCATGTCGCCCTGGGGCGATCTGATCGTCGCGGAGGACTCGGTGAACGGCAGCGGCGTGCATCACCTGCGCGGGCTCACGCCCGAGGGCGAGATCTACGATCTCGGGCGCACGCGCCAGAGCGAGCTCGCCGGCGTGTGCTTCTCACCGGACGGGCGCGCGCTCTTCGTCAACGTGTACGGCGCGGGGCTCACCCTCGTGATCACGGGCCCGTTCCCCGAGGTGGATCCGGGCGGCGACGGGACGGCCGGGCAGGGCGGGGAGGCCGGCGAGGCCGGTTCGAGCCAGGCTGGCAGCTCCACCTCCGGCGCTGGCACGGGCACGGACGGCGGCTCGAGCGGTGAGGCCGGCAGTCCGAACGAGCCGGCGGGCGGACGCGGGGGGAGCGCGGGCCTCGGTGGTCAGTCGCCGGCGGGCCAGGGCGGCACGAGCGCGGGCGGCGCCGGTAAGGCGGCGGCCGGCGCGCCAGGCAACGCCGGCAAGGGCGGCGCGGCCGGAACCGGAACCGCCGGCCTTCCGAGCGCCGGCACGGCCGGAGCTCCCGCGAGCGGTGCGGGAGGCAGCGCCCCGGCCTCCGCCGAGCCCGAAAGCGCGAGCGACTGCTCGTGTCGCGTCGGCCCCGGCGCCCGGAGCGGCGGAGACGCGGGGCTCGCGCTCCTCGCCGGCCTTTCGGCGGCGCTGCTCCGCCGCACCCAACCGAGCGACGAGGAGTGAGCCGCCCCCTCACTCCACGAGCGAGATGCCGCCGGCGGTGATCTCGATGCGCACCGTCGCCGAGTTGTTCGTGTAGTCGAGCTCGGGGATCTCGCTCCTCGGGTTCGTCGTCACGCGTACGTCGTACTCGCCGGACGCCACACCCGTGATGTCGATCCACTGGCAGTTCAGGGCGGAATCGTAGATGTCCGCGCAGCCGACGCTGATGCCCTGATTTTCGCAGGTGTAGTGGTCGCAGTCGTTGGTCGCGAGCTCCGGATCCCAGGTTTCGAGATCGAGCACGCAGAAGCCGTTCTTCGACCCGATCGGCTGCGTCATCGACGATGAAACGGGGATCAGATCGTAGTCGGCGTAGTCCTGGAAGTGGTAGTGGCCGTGACAGGGGTCCCACGTCCAGATCGGGTTCGAGCTGTCGGGCGTCCCGAGCGCGAGATCGCTGTTCCCGACGTTGGCGATGCGCGTGCCGAAGCGCACCACGCGGCGCATCCCGGTTCCGGTGACGCAGCCCTCGTTCACGAAGCAGCTGTTCTCCGGCACGTCGATGAAGTCCTGCTCGATCGTGCTGCGCATGTACGCCGCATCGACGAGCAGATCGGGCCCCGAGGGACAGTCGTTCGGATCCGACGGATCCTTGCCCGTCGTACCCCCGGAGCAGATCTGGCAGACGTCGAGCGACGCCTCCCCGAAACACACGCCGGCGCAATCCTTGTCCGCGTTCGGCCTGAGGCCGGTGTCGCCGCCGGAGCACACGCCGCAGTCGTCGAGCTCCGCGACGCCGCCGAAAGCCCCGCTGCAGTCGGCCGCGCAGCTGCCGTCCATGAACTGGTAGCTGATGCGTCCCGCGCTGGGATCGAGATCGTCCCAGAACACCGCGAGCAGCGCGCCGACGGTCTCCGCCGGGATGTGCTCGTTGGCGAAGCCGCCGTCCGCCGGGTAATCGCCGCCGAGCAGGATGAAGCCGTTGTCGGAAACCTCGACGCTGTCGTAGGTCTCGCCGTCGAACGGGAAATCGAACGGCAGGTCGAGCGCGAGGTGCGTATCGTCGCTGACGGGCAGGCGCGTGCCGGTCTCGGCGATGTCGTTCCACGGCACGTCGATGTTGTATTCGACGGCCACGCCTCCGCTCGACGAGCGCGCGAAGTAGACCACCGGATACGCGCGCGGATAGCGCGAGCCGTAGGCGAGCTCGACCGGATTCGCGCCCTCGACGCCCTGATACCCCACCGTGATGGTCGCGTCTCCGAAGGGATCCACGTCGTTGTAGAGATACGCAAACTCGCCGTTCTCGAAGAGCAGCGCCTGGAACTTGTAGGGGCCGCCGAAGACGGGCCCGAACGGCTCCACGTTCGTCCACTGCACGATCATGCGGCCGACGCCCGGCGCCACGCAGCCGTCGCACGCGTCGGGGATGCCGTCGTCGTCGGAGTCGGTCACGGAAGGCTCGACCCCGGTCGTGCCGCCCGCACAGCGCCCGCACCCGTCCTCCTCCGCTTCGCCGCCGCACACGCCCGCGCAGTCGATCGACTCGTTGTCGCCGCCGCACACGCCGCAGTCGTCGATGTCGTTCGTCTCGCAGTCGGGCTCGTCGTCGTCGTCGTTCCTCACCCAGCCGTCCGGCAAGTCGCAGATCTCGAGCTCCACGGAGGGATCGCCGAGTCCGTCTCCGTCGGCGTCGGGGTACGCGCTGCGCGGTCCGGAGCCGGCGCACACGCCGCACTCGTCGCTGTCGTTCGTGGCGCAGTCGGGCTCCGCGTCGTCGTGATTGCGCACGAAGCCCGCCGGCTGCGCGCAGGCCTCTTCCGGCGAGCTCGGGTCCCCGAGCTCGTCCTCGTCCTGATCGCGGTACCAAACGCGCATCCCCACGCAGCCCGGCGCGTCGTCGTCCGGATTGTCCACGTAGTCGGCCGGCCGCTCACAGGCCGTCTCGACCGAATTCGGATCCCCGAGCCCGTCGTGGTCGAGGTCGGCGTACCAGAGCAGCGGCCCCGGGCCGTCGCACACCCCACAGACATCGACCTCACCTGCGCATCCGCTCCCACCTTCCCCTCCCTCACCCTCGTCGTCACGGGGCGGCTTGTCGTCCGATCCACAGGCCCACAGCGAAGACACCGCCAATCCAAAAAGCAGCGCAGCTTGCGCACCGGACGCCTTCCATCGTTTCATCAGGAATGCTCCACCCGCGGAAAGGAAAGCCGCTGGGACCCGCCCAGAGAAGTCTCGCTCATCACGACCTCACGAGCTAGACTACCAGCACCAGGCAACGGGGTTCTCGATCGAGATCTCGAACCGCCGCCTCGGCAGGTCCGCTTCGGAAAGCCGATCATTCGAGGCGACTACCAAACGCTCGTCGGTTGCGGACAGACCGAGTCAAGCGGCGGCCCGGCCTTCGACGAAGAGACCGGGCCGGTACCGGCACGAGAAGGCGGTGAAGTCGGTGCGGGAGCCGACAGCGCCCGTCGAAGAGCCGCGGTCGCGCACACGCTCTCACCTTCTCCTCCCTCATCCTGACCCTCGCCGCCGCGAGCCCGGGTTTGCGGGCAAAAACCGGCCCGCAGAAGTCTCGCTCATCACCCGCTCCCAAGCTAGACTACCAAGCCGGAATGCGCTCGCGACCTTCTTCCTTTCACCGGGCCGGCTCGAAGACCATGCGCGGTAAGCTCGGGATTGGCGCCATCGCGCCGATTCTCGGGCTGGTTTCGAGCTGTTCACTCGTCTACGACCTGAGCCCCGACCAGTGCGGGAAGAACAGCGACTGTGACTCCTTCGGGCAGAACTATCGCTGCGAAGAAGGGCTCTGCGTCTATTTCGGTCCCAGCAGCGGCGGGAGCAGCGGCACGGACGGCACCGGCGGCACCGGCGACACCGGCGGCACCGAATCGACGGGAGCGACGAGTGGCAGCAGCACCGGGGGCTCCTCCGGTTCGGGCGGCAAATCCGCGAACGGCGGCAAAGGCGGCAGCAACACCGCTGGGAAGGGCGGCTCGAGCGGCCGCGGCGGAGAAGGCGGCAGCGGAGACGAACCCAGCACCGGCGGCACCGCCGGCACCGGGGCTACCGGCGGCAAGGGCGGCAGCTCCGGCTCGGGCGGCACGCCTCCGGAGTGCGAAACACACGACGACTGCTTCGAGCTCAACGGCGAAGACGAACCGTGGGCCTGCATCGACGATCAGTGCCAGGCGCTGACGACGGAGGACTGTCCGCTCGTCTTGCCGTCGTACTACTTCGACTACGAGAACCTGCGCTCGAGCGACGCGATCATCGTCGGCGCTTTCGCGCGCCTCGACCAGGGCGGCTCCACCCCCGTGATCGAAAACTTCGATCTCGCGTTCGAGGAAATAGCGCTCGAAGCCGGCGGCATTCCTGCGTCGGGCGACACCCGTCAGGTCGTCGCCGTGCTCTGCAACTCCTACTACGAACAGCAGACCGATCTCTTGGTCGCCGTCGATCACCTGATCGAGACGCTGAAAGTCCCCGCGATCCTCGCCACGCTCGACACGCGCGACCAGCAGTACGTCTGGGAAGAGCGAGCGCGCGACGCCGGCGTCTTCCTGATGGTGCCCATCGAGTCGGACGACAGAATGGTCAATCTGATGGACGACGGCCGGGTCCATCACATGCTGTCGGGCCCACACGATCTCGCGATCACGTACCAGCCGTTGATCGACATGACGATCTCGCACTTGCAGAACAACGGGACGCTCGGCCCCTCCGGCGGACCGTTCGAGGACGCTCGCATCTCGCTGGTCCGGGCGAGGGACGACCGCTTCCTCAACGACCTCGGCGTCGACTTCCGCGATCGGGTGCGCTGGAACGGCAACCTGACGTCCGGTGAGAACGAGACCAACGGCGATTTCGTCACGGTGGGCACGGACTCCGAGCCCCCGCAGCGCGACGACCAGAGCCTCGCCGTCGATACCATCTTGTCCATCGATCCCCACATCGTCGTGGGCGCGACGGACTCCGAGATGACCGCATCGGTCAACGGCGGCTTCCAGAGCATCATCGAGCTCATCGAGGAGCGCTGGGACGACGACCCGGCCCGCCAGACGCAGCCTCGGCCGTTCTACATCCTCTCGCCGTTCAATTACGGCGGGGCTCGCAACACCCTCCTCGCCAAGTACCCTGCGGTCCGCCAGCGTCTGCTCGGCATCGCCTGGCCCGCCACGCTCGACCTTCCGGCGTACACGCAATACAAGCAGGCGTACCTCGAGAAGTACCCGGGCGGCATCAACTACAACCGCGAGAACATCTACGACGCGGCCTACTTCCTCACGTACGGTCTGGTCGCGGCCGGCCCGACCATCCGGGGTCAGAGCATCGCCGACGGCATGATCCGACTCACGACCGGCTCGGTGGAATACAACGTCGGCAGGAGCGACCTCGCAGACGGGTTCACGTTCCTCTCGACCAGCCTGAACAACGAGATCGACCTGATCGGCTCCAACGGAAAGCCCGATTGGGACGCCGGCGGCGGGCGCCACAACCCGGCCAGCGTCTGGTGCATCGACAGCGGCAGCCTCTACGTCGGGGACGTTCTGACCTACGACGAACAGAGCCAAATGCTCACGGGCACGTTTCCGCCCACTTGCTTCACGTATCCCGTCGCTCCATGAGGTTCGTTCGCTTCTCGAGTCTCGCCGGCCTGGCGGCACTGGCCAGTGCCTGTTCGGGTCCCGCAGTCCCCGACCACGTCGCAGCCTCGAGCGCCGCGATCGTCGACGGCTTGCCCTCCACGTCCGAAGAGGACTTCGTGGTGCACCTCTACGTCACCGGGCAGGGCAGCTGCACCGGCACCCTCGTCGCCCCGAACACGGTTCTCACCGCGCTTCACTGCATCAGCGAGTTCGACTTGCTGAAGACCTTCGCCTGCAACAACGACGGGAGCGTCAGTCCGATCCAGGAGGGCGGCGGCATCTTGGGTCCGCAGCTCGCTCCGGAGCGTGTCGAGATCCGCATCGGGCCGAGACCGCTCGATGATCCGCCCAGCGCCTTCGGCTCCCGCATCTTCGGTACCGGCTCGAACACGGTGTGCCACGACGACCTCGCGTTGATCGTCCTCGATCGCAATCTGGAGCCACCACCTCAGCGACTTCGATTCCAGGAGCGCATCATCAGAGGCGACTCCGAGCTCATCGTCGGCTACGGGCAGACCGATTCGGAGTCGTCCGG
>DASXWF010000886.1:0-2244 GCA_036503835.1 Polyangiaceae bacterium
GCCTCGGCCGCCGGGACCGGGCGGGCGCGCAGCAAGCGGAAGCGAGCGAGCCGCGGCGAGAGCTCGAGCGCAAAGGCGAGCGCGAGCAGCGTGAGCGCGGCGAGCGCCGGCCGCGACAGCAGCACCGCGCGAGCGGACGCCTGCGTCATGAGCGCTTTGCCGTCACGGATTCCCGAACGGGTTCTTGCGAACCAGCGTCCCGCCGCCTTGAGCGGGCGGTGACGGCGCCGGCTTCGGCGCGGCGGCCGGCTTCTTCTGCGTCGGCGGCGGGGCTGCGGCGGTCGCGGCCTCGACGGGCGGCGGAGTCGGCTTGGGCGGGGCCACGGCCGGGGCGGCGGAGTCCGCGAGCGGCGCGGGCTTGAGCTGATCGTCGCTCGGCAGATCGGCGATGTTGACGGTCGCCTTCTGCATCGACTCGAGCTCCTCGGCGGCGCGCTTGCGGCGGCCCGGATCCACGCTGGGAGAGCTCGCGACGCGGTCGAGCAGCGCGCGTTTCTCCGAGGGATCCTGCGCTCCGCCGGCCTTCGCGAACAGCGCGTCCGCCCACGCGTCCTGGATGGCCTTGAAGTCGGCGGACTGCCGCAGGTTGCTGCCCTCGGGAATGGAATTGGCGCGCTCGCGCGCGGCCTCCGGATCGCCGCCCTCGAGCAGGCGCTTGGCGTCGCGCAGGACCTCGGCGAGCCGATCGCCGCCGCTGGCCCTCGCGACCAGCGGCTCGGGCGGTGCTTCGGTGCCGCGCAGCGCGACGGCGAGCACCGCCACCACCGCCGCGATGGAGGCGCCGAGCGCGATCTTCACGGGCAGCGAGATCCCCGCCGAGCGCGGGACGTCGACCAGGTCCCGACGCGCGAGCTCGTCCCCGCCGGGGATGTAGATCTCGCCCGCCGACACGAACTTGATGAGCACGTCACCGAGCTCGATCACGTCGCGCGCATCGAGCATGGCGCTCGGCAGCTCGACGCCGTTCACGCGCACGCCGTTCGCGCTCCCCAGATCCACGAGCTCGTAGTGACCCTCGCCGATCTTGCGGATCTCTGCGTGGACGCGGCTCACCGAGGGGTGGTTGATCGAAACCTCGCACTCCTCGCCGCGTCCGAGCACGACGCGTTGGGCGCCGAGGACGAATTCCTGCCCCTGGCCGGGGCCCGCCATCAGCACCAGGCGATCGGACTGGGTGTTCATGCCGGGGCGGCCCGGGATCGTCAGCACGCCGTCCTCGCGGCTCTGCGCGAGCGATTCGTCCTCGACCGTCAGCCGGTAGTCGCCGACCTGGATCAGGTCGCCGTGCATGAGGCTCTGGGTGTCGACGACGCGCGCGCCGTTCACGTAGCAACCGTTGTAGCTCGTGAGATCCTGGATCCGCCACTCGCTGTTGACGCGCGCGAAGCGCGCGTGTCGCCGCGAAATGTTGCGCTCCGTCAAGCGCACGGCATTGAGCTCGTCGCGGCCGACCGTGTACTCGTCGCGGACGAGGTGAACAGCGGTCTTGTTCCCCTGATCGTCCTGTATCGTCAGCTTCCACATCGGAGGGGCACGACTAGGTGGTCCTTCGGGTCACACCGCGGTGAGAGGCCGTCGAGCGCGTCCCAGTCTTTCATGCCTGATCGCTCAAGACCAGCCCCCCGCCGAAAGCCGAAAGCAGGGCGTGTACGCGCGGCCGGACGGCCCGGATCCGGCCATTCTCGCGGGTCGGGCAGACGCGGTTCGTCAGCAGCACCGTGACGCGCTCGGCCACGGGGTCGCACCAGAGGCTCGTCCCCGTGAACCCGAGGTGGCCGAAGGTGCTCGCGCTCGTCAGGGGACCGGCGGAGGGCTGCTCGCCCGACTTGCCGTCGAAACCGGCGCGCAAGCTGCCCCCCGGCCGCTCGACGATGAGAGGAGCGATCTGCTCCCGGCTCAGGAATCCGGGGGCGCGGCCGGCGAGCGCGTCGAGCAGGACGCAGCCGAAGTCGGCGACCGCGTCGGCCGTGGCAAAGAGTCCGGCCTGCCCGGCGACACCGTGGCCGGCGATCGCCCAGGCGTTCTCGTCGTGCACGACCCCGCGCACCTCGCCCCCGCGAAAGGCGACGGTTTCCGTGCGCAGGACGCGCTCCGCGAACGCCGCGCTCGCCCGCGTCCAGAGCCGCGCCGATCGCGCCTCGAGGCCGAGCGGACGGCAAACTTCGCGCTCGAGCAGCTCGTCGAGAGGCGCGCCGCCGGCGCGCTCGAGCGCCGCACCGGCGAGCACGTAGCCGAGATCGCTGT
>DASXWF010000887.1:0-12546 GCA_036503835.1 Polyangiaceae bacterium
AGATCCAGAGCCTGTCACCCCGCCAGGCAAGGGCAAGCGAACGAGCAGCGTCGATTCCGGCAGCCGGCAGCGCGAGCAGGAAGACGCCCCAGGCGCCGAGCGAGGTCGGCGCATAGAACAGCGACCATTCGGGCGGCGGGAGGGGCTCCGCGAACTCGGCCGGATCGAGATCCACGACCGGCTCCGTTGCGCTTGCCATCAGCGTGCGAGTCGTGAGCGGCGGCGACGCGTAGGCTTCGTGCACCGCGGCGGAGCCGCCCCGCTCGTGAAGCCAGTGGACGTAGCGGGACCCGAAACTGTACCGGAACGTGCGGTACCTCTCCAGGTAGGGAGATTCCTCTTCGAGCATGCCGAGCTCGTCCTCGACGATCAGGTTTTGGAAGGTCTTCTTCCAATCGACCTCCGCCCCGTCGATCCCCGCGAGCGCCGCGACGTAACGCCACTCGTAGAACTCCGCCTCGCCCTCGACCAGCGAAACGAGCGCGAGCCGCGAATCGTCGGAATCCGCCTCGGCTTCGTAGTACGCGGCGAGATCGAGCTCGCGATCCTGGAGGTAGTGAACGAACTCGTGCAAGAGGATCGCGCTCCCGGGCAGCGGCTCGAGTCCGGCCTCGTCGCGATCGACGATGACGAGGCGCTTCGTCGTGAACTCGTAGAAGCCGCCGAGAAAGTCGACCTGGTCGGTGATGCGCGATTCGTCCGAGAATGCGCCGGGAGCCACCAGTCCCAGGGAGCTCAGCGCGTGCTCGTAGTGCGTCGGGTCGGGACCGTCGTCTTCCTCGGCGGCCGACTCGTAGTACGTGCGCACCTCGGCCGGCGTCATCAGCTCCACGCTCGGCAGCTCTCCGGGCTCTTCGCCGCGCAGACAGGCCGCCAGCGCCAGGATTTGCGTCTGACAGGCCACCGCGCGGATGTCGCACGCCCGTTGTTCGAGATGTGCGCATTCGGGCACGGGGAAAAACGGCGCTGCGCCGAGCTCGCTCTCGTCGCTCACTTCACCGCAGGAGCACGCGAGCAACACGAACAGGGCGGCGCGACCCTTCATGGCGCTCCGAGCGCGGCGTCGATGCAGGCCTCCAGCTCGTCGCATGCGCGCGACTCGCAGGCGACGATCCGATCGAGTACCTGCCGGGAGACCATGCCCCAGTCGTCCTCGCACTCGGCGGTCGAGTACCACGCACCGCACTCGAACAGGACCTTCACGTACCCGGCGCAGAACTCACGGACCTCGGGAGTGGTGGCGACGACGGTGCGCGCCTCGTCCCAGCACGCCGCGTACGCGGCGTCCCACTCCGGTTCGGAAGCGAGCTCCGAGCAGCTCATGGTGGACACGCACTCCCCCGAGGGCGCGCGCACAGGCCGGGGGCGCCCTGCGCGGACGGCTCTTCCGCACAGGCGAGCACACCCGTCGAGACCAGCGCACGCACGGCGTACGCCCGAGCCGCGAGAGACATCACCATCCGCTCCCCCTATAACTCCGACTACCCCTCTTCTTCCTCTTCCGTGTCCCATTTCACGAGGGCCCCGACCGAAATTTCGGCCGCGCACCCCTCGCAGAGTGGGGGTTCCTCGTAGCGGACCTCTTCCCCGCGCGTCCAGAGGAACAGTCCCGCGCCTCCCGGCTCGCCCTCGAACCACTCGCCGCAGGCGTCGCACTGAAACCGGCGCGCCTCGCCCTCGCCCGGCTGGGCAGGCGCTTCTTCGTGGAGGACCATGGCGGGCGGCGAGGCCGGCATACGGACCCGCAGTATACGCCTCGCCCCCCGCTCGCGCATCGGCTAATCCCCAGCCGGAAACCGTGACGACCGCTACCGCACAGCGCGAACTCGCGGGCCCCGGCGCCCCCTCGACGCCCCGCGAAATCTGCCAGGGCTGCAAGCGCCCCGCGCGGGTCTGTGTGTGCGCGGCGGTCGTTCGGGTGCCGACTCGCACCCGCGTCGTCATCTTGCAGCATCCGCGCGAAAGCAGCGTGCCGATCAACACCGCGCGGCTCGCCGAGCTCGGTCTTCCGAACGCGGAACGTCACGTCGGCGTCGAATTCGCGACGTCCCCGCGAGTGCGCGAGCTGCTCGCCGATCACGAGGCGCCCGCGATCCTGCTGTATCCGGGCGAGGGCGCGAAGAGCCTGACGCGCGAGCCTCCCACGGGCCCCGTCACCCTGATCGTGATCGACGGCACCTGGTGGCAGGCGCGAAAGCTCGTGCGGAAAAATCCCGAGCTCGCGAGCCTGCCGCGCTACGCGCTCGATCCCACGGAGCCGAGCCGCTACCGGATCCGGCGCGAACCCGCCGCCCACTGCGTCTCGACGATCGAGGCGATCGTGCAGGCGCTCGGCTGCCTCGAACGCGACACGCCGGGCCTCGAGGGGCTGCTCGCGCCGTTCGACGCGATGGTCGAACATCAGCTCTACTTCGCGCGCGGCGAGCGAGCGGCGCGGCACCTCGCGCGCCCGCGCCGGCCGCGAACGTTGCGCTTCCCGGCTGCTTTCGGCGAGCGCGCCGGTGACCTCGTGGTCGGCTACGCCGAAACCAACGCCTGGCCGCGCGGCACTCCGCTCGGCGAGGGCTCGGAGGTGGTGCACCTCGTCGCCGAACGCCTGGGCGACGGCGCGCGCTTCGAGGCCTTCGTCGCGCCGCGGCGCCCGCTCACGCCCTCCTTCGAGCACCACACCGGCATCGCGCCCGAGCGCGTGCTCGCGGGCGAGTCCCTGGCGGTGTTTCACGAGCGCTGGCAAGCGTTCCTGCGCCCGAGCGACATCCTCGCGGGCTGGGGTTGGTTCTGGTCGGAAGCGCTCCGCCATGAAGGCATCGCGCTGCCCGAACGCATCGATCTGCGCCTGTTCGCGCGCCGGAAGCTGCGCGAAAAGTGCGGGGACGTGAGTCAGTGCGCGGAGCGTCTCGGCGCCGTTCCCGAGCGGCCCTGGGCCGCGGGACGCACCGGAGTTCGCGCGGCGGGCGCGCTCGCGGTGGCACGCGCGCTGGTGGCCGCCGTGCGAGACAGGGCGTAGCGGGCCGCCGCCGCGCGCTCACTCCGCCGCGGCCGGTTCGGCTTTCGGCGCACCCTCGCCGAGGCCGCACGCTTCGGCGAGGAGCTCGGCGATGTCCAGGTTGCGCACCTCCTGCTCCTTCGACTGCGATTTGATGCCGTCGGTGAGCATCGTCATGCAGAAGGGGCAGGCGCTCGCGATGGTCTTCGCGCCGGTATCGAGGAGCTGGAGCGTGCGCTTCACGTTCACGCGGTCTTTGTTCTGCTCCTCCATCCACATCTGAGCCCCGCCGGCGCCGCAGCACAGGCCGCGCTTCTTGTTCCAGTGCTCGACCTCGACGAGCTCGACGCCGGGAATGCTCGCGAGCACCGCGCGCGGCGATTCGTAGTTCTCGTTGTAGCGGCCGAGGTAGCAGGAGTCGTGATAGGCCACGCGCCCGTTCACGGCCTGCTTCGGGGCGAGCTTCCGCTCCGCGACCAGGCCGAGCAAAAAGTCGCTGTGGTGGACCACCTCGAACTTCGCGCCGAAGTCCGGATACTCGCGGGCGAGCGTGTTGAAGCAGTGCGGGCAGGTCGTGACGATGCGCCGGATGCCGCCCTGCTCCTTGTAACCGTTCAGGGTCGCGGCGTTCGTTTCCGCGAGCATGCTGAAGACGTACTCGTTGCCGGCCCGGCGAGCGGGATCGCCGGTACAGGTCTCTTCCTCCGCCAGGATCGCGAAATCCGTGCCCGCCGCCGCGAGCAACCGCGCCGTCGCGCGCGCGATCTTCTTCGCCCGATCGTCGTAGCTTGCCGCGCACCCGACCCAGAACAAGACCTCGGCGTCGGGCTTGTCCTTGATGTGCCGGACCTCGAGCCCCTCGGTCCACGCCGTGCGATCGACGCGCGCGAGGTTCCAGGGGTTGCCGTTCGTCTCCATGCCCTCGAAGGGCTTGGCGAGCTCGCTCGGGAACTCACCGCGGATCGTGACCAGATTCCTGCGCATCTGCACGATCTTCTCCACGTAGGTGATGTTGACCGGGCACTGCTCTTCGCAGGCACGGCACGTGGTGCAGGCCCAGAGCACCTCGGGCTTGATGATCTCGGGCACGAGATCGGGCGGCCCGGGACGATGCCCGTACAGCCGGTCGCGCAGATCCAGCGTGAATTGCTTGGGCGAAAGCAGCTTGCCCGTGATGAAGGCCGGGCAATTGTCCGAGCAGCGCCCGCACTCCGTGCAGGTGTACCAATCGAGCCGCTCCTTCCAGTTGAAGTGCTCGAGGCGCGCGTAGCCGATGCGCGCGGCGTGCATGTCCTCGCTCTCGCTCGCCTTCTCCACCAGCCCCATGAGCTCTTCCGTCGTCTTCGCGAGCGGGCGCAAGCGCCCGGGCGCGTCGAGCTCGCCGAGGAACACGTTCGGCACGGCGGTGATGATGTGAAAGTGCTTGGTGTAGGGCAGGATGTTCAGAAAAATCAGCACCAGCGAGGAATGCAACCAGAAGCCCCCGCGGGCGAACCAGACCAGGGCGTCGCTCGAGAGGCCGCGCAACGCGAGCGCCGCCAGCGTTCCGCCCGGTTCGGCGGGGTCGAAGCCGAGCGTGCCGTGCGGCCGCGCGAGCGGCGCCACGAGCTCCCGCATGGCGTCGCACAGATCGGGGCGCGAGATGCACTCGCCGCCGGCCCGCACGTTCAGGACCAGGCTCGCACCGTCGTAGGTGAGATCGGCGAGCATCATCGTGATGATGATGCCGAGGATCACGAGCCCCTCCGTGCTCAGCGTCATGCGCTTCTCGCGCCGCACCACGCGCAGGTAGACGAACGCGAGCGCGCCGCTGATCACGAGCAGCGCCAGCACGTCCTTCAGGAACCCGTACGCCGCGCCGAGCGGCAGGCCGAGTACGGGGTCGGGCCCCAAAATCCAGAGATTGAAGGCCGGATCGAAGCCGCGGCCCCAGAGCACCAAGGTGCGCAGGAGCAGGAGCGCGAACCCTCCGAAAATGAAGTAGTGCGCCACGCCCGCGAGCGGGTAGTTCGGCATCTTCTTCTGCAGGAGCGCGAACTCGATCACGGCGCGGAGCCGTGCCCCGAGCCGATCCGTTCGCGGCTCCGCCGTGGGCGCGCCGCGTTTCAACAGGGCGAGCCGCCGAGCGGCACTCACGCCGAACGCACCCCAGAGCCCGGCGAGCAGAACTCCCATCAGAAGCGGATTCATTTCCGCAAGACTAGCCAAACAACGAGCAAAATCGAAATGGCGAGCAGGAGCGCGACGGCCACGCCCCGCGGGAACCCCGGACCTTTTACGGGCGTCGTGCTGCTGACCGGCGGGGGCACGACCTCGCTCACGCGGCTCCGAATCGCGACCGAGGTGCTGGCGTCGGCGTCCGTCGGCTCCACGCGCAAAAAGAGCAGTCCGCGGGGCAGGATCGCGTTCGCCGGCGGCAAACCGCCGCGCTCGGGAATGCGGATCAGGAACGCCTCGTCGCGCATCCCCTGCGGCAGCGAGACCTGAACCAGGTCGCTCGGCTCGTTGCGACCGCGCAACGTCACGGCACCCGAACGGTGGCAAGGGTCACAGCCGCCACCGTCGCAAGCCGCGCACGTCAGGTGGCGAGGCAGCTCGAATTCGATGGTCGCCCCCCGCTCGAGCCAGTCCCGGGGTACCCGAATGCGGTAAGACACGTCCGGTCCACGCGGAAAGGCGAGGTCGGCGGAGACGACGCGGCCAAGGACTTCGGGAATGCTTTCATGTTAGACGGAAAACGGCTCGGCGTGGAGGGCTGAACACCCTTGCGCGTTGCCAATCCTCGAGGAGAATTCGCGCGTGGACCTAATCTTGACCTTCTGGGACTACTTTACCCACCTCGACGTACATCTGAGGAACGGCGGACAGGCGCTCGGCCCGTGGCTTTACGTCGTTCTCTTCGCGATCATTTTCGCCGAGACCGGGCTCGTCGTGACGCCGTTTCTCCCCGGCGACTCGCTGCTCTTCACGGTCGGTACGCTCTGCACGATTCCGGGGATGCCGCTTCACATCGCGGTCGTGATTCCGCTCCTGATCGTCGCAGCGGTGCTCGGCGACGCCGTCAACTACGCGGTCGGGTATCGAGTGGGGCCGGCGGTCTTCAAGAGTGAGTCCTCACGGCTCCTGAACAAAAAGCACCTGCTGAAGACGCAGGCGTTTTACGAGCGCTACGGCGGCAAGACCATCATCATCGCCCGCTTCATCCCGATCATCCGGACGTTCGCGCCCTTCGTGGCGGGCGTGGGCAAGATGACCTACCGCCGCTTCGCCTCGTTCAACGTCATCGGCGCCGTCGTCTGGGTCGGGCTGCTCGTGCCGGTCGGCTACGCGATGGCGAACAACGAGCTCGTGCAGAAGCGCTTCCACCTCGTGATCTTCGGGATCATCTTCCTCAGCATCCTGCCCGCGATCATCGAGATCACGCGGGAGTACCTGAAGTCACGCAGCGCCGCCCGCGAAGCGGCCTAGCCCGCTTCCTCGTTTGCGCTGCACCAGCCGGGGGGCGGCGAACGCGTGCCGCCCCCGAACTCGACGGGAGCGGCAGATCAGCGGAGGGTCGGGCGACGAAGGCGCCGGTCAGGCGGGCTTCGCTTCGTCGGGCTTGTCGTCCGTCTTGGCGTCGGCCTTCTCGGCGATGCGCTTCGTCTCGGACTTGGCCTCGTCCTCTTTGGCTTCTTCCCCGTCCTCGTTCAGACCCTTCTTGAACGAGCGGATGCCTTCACCGAGGCCTTTGCCCACGCCGGCAAGGCGGCTCGGGCCGAAAACCAGTAGGACGACGACGATGACGATGAGCCAATGAATCGGGCTGAGACCACCCATGAAACGGGCCTCCAGAGCAGGGACGGTGCAGTAGCATAGCATTCCCGCAGGGACAAAGCCCCGCACGGATCCGGCTACAGCGTACTTTTCTGCCGATCGATCACCGGAAAATAATTCGACCACGGGGAGGGAGGCTCCGTATGGAGCGCGATCCTCCATCGGCTCGTTCGGGTCCGAACGGCCGGCGGGCGGCTCAAGAAAGCGACCGTCCATGCTCGAGCCCAATCGAACCAGAAGCCTCCTTTCGGCGGTGCCGGCGCTGATCGCGAGCATCGTCGTCGGCGGTTGCTCGGCGGAGGTCAGCGCGCCGGAGGCAGTGACCGAGACGAACGAACCTCTGTACCGAACGGGCCCAGCCTGGCCGGGCGGCGTCGTCAACGTTTGCATCGATCCCGCCGACAACGGCGGAGCGAACGGTCCTGCCCTGGTCGCGCAAGCTCAGCGTTTGCTGGCGGCGACGTGGAGCAACTACACGAACCTCCGATTCCAGGGCAGGTCGCCGCTCGGTGTCGTCCAGCCGAACTGGGGACCGTGCGTCTACGGATTTTCGGAGACGGGCAACTACTCGACGATCGCCCTTCACTTCTGCACCGGCACCAGCACCAGCGCCTGGTGTACGAGGAAAACCTCGCCCGGTAGCAGGCTGTTCCAAGACTATGCCAACCGCACGCAGTCGGCCGGTGCCTACACGGGCAGGACCGACAACGGCACCGGTACCGGCTCGGTGCGTCACCCCTTCGGCTACGTGGCGCCCGTCGAATTCAACGAACCGTACAACGTCGTCAAATGGTCGCCCGGGATCGTGAACGTGGGTTTGGTCGGGGACGATCTGGACCCATTCCAGACCGTCTTCCGCCATCAGGTGATTCACGAGTTCGGTCACGCGCTCGGCTTCGCGCACGAGCAGGACAGACCCGACAACAACGACCAGTGCGACGAGATCACGCAGTTTCCGGTTGCAGGCGGGACCCCTTACAACCCCATCGGCGGCCCGGGTCTCGTCGATAACAACTCGATCATGAGCTATTGCGCGAAGGACACGCTCGACTCGTCCGACGCGGACCTCCGTCGCCCGGTCTTGCTGAGCGGCGTCGACATCTGGGGCTCCCGCCAGATCTACGGAAGGCGGCCGAGCGCGCACGGGTTCATGATCCTGAGCGACGCCGATCCGACGCTCGCGGTGAACGCGTACAACGGCGCCACGAACGGCGGCCTCTTGAAGCTGCATGCCGGCTGCACCATCACGAACCCCGACTGCACCTGGTCGTACCAGCGCGGCATGCTCGTCAGCGACAGCGACCCGCGCCTCGCCATCAAGCGCGTGCCGACTTCCTCGGGCCAGTACGTCCTCAGGCTCGCCACGGCGGCGCTCAGCGACAGCCCGCCCGGCACTTACGCCTGCACGCCGGAGAACCCGGAATGCACCTGGACCTACCGCTGGGGTGAGTTTCTGCTCGACGCCGATCAAACCTACGGCCTGAACGCCCGGGGGGGAGCCGCCCATCTCGCCGACGTGGGGGTCAGCCCTGCCTGCACCTACAGCAACACCTCCTGCCGGTGGACACTGCCGAACGTCATGCTCACCAGCGACCGCGACTCGACGCTACCCGTCAACGCCTACGGCGGCGCCGCCAACCAGAACGCGCTCAAGGTGAACCAGGCCTGCAATACGACGAACGGTTCCTGCACGTTCACGTTCTCTCGGGGCATGATCATCCCGACGGGCAACCCCGGGCTCGCGCTGACGGCCTGGAACTCATCGAGCGGCCCCACGAACCTCGGCCCCGTTCGGCTCGACAGCACGTGCAGGTTCTCGACCAATCGCTGCACCTGGCAGTGGACCCGCGGTCGCATCCAGACCGACGAGCACATGAACGGCAGGTTTTACCTGAACGCCCTGAACGGCGCGCTCGACCTTCACGACGTGGTGTTGAACAACCAGTGCCCGGCGACGAACCCGGACTGCGTCTTCTCGAGCTTCTCGGCCAAGAACTGACCTGACTCACCGCCCCCCAAAGACGAGATCCTCATACGAACAGATCGTCGATACGACGAGGCGCGCCCGACTGCTCCAGGTAGCCGCCGAGCCCGATGCTCGCCGGAGCGCCGCCCTCGGCCGTCACGCCCGCCATGTCGAGCATGCTGTTCAACAGCTGGTTCACGTTGAAGCGCGAGTCGGAGTAGTAGTAGCTGCCGCCGACCTGGAACGCCTGGCTCGGGCCAGCGTCGAAATGGCCCGTGGTTGCGTCGCCGAGATTGCCGGCCAGCACGTACCCCATCTTCATGTGCCCGTGTCCGAGACCTTCGCCCAGATCGGAGGCCAGCACGACGAGCGAGGTATCGAGGAGGGTTTGTTCGGGTCCGTCCGGCAGCTCTGCGAGCTCGGCGAGAAGCGCGGCGAACTCCCGAACGAAGAAGCGGTAGCCGTCGAGGAGCAGCGGGCTGTAGGTCTGGTCGTCACCGCGCCCGGGCCGCAGGTACGCGGTGGTACCGGGCAGCGGATCGCCGTGCACCATCGCGTGCCAGTCGTACCCGGTCCCGGCTTCGTCGAGGGCGGTGTCGAGCGCCGCGATCCCGAAACGCGGGTTCTGCTGGTTCGTGAACTCGAAGCGTCCGACCGGCGCCAGGTTGCAGGCCATGGCGTGGATCAAGATCCGGCGCTGGAGCGGCGCCAGCTGATCCATGCGGTAGCGGGTGTAATCGTCGCTCGTCGGAATACCGGACGGCGCGCTGCAAGCACTGCCGGTCGGGAGGTCGAGCTCGATCTGGCGAATGCGCTCGGCGTGCTCCTCCAGCCGGCGCCGGTCCTCGCTGCCGAGCCCCTGCGAAAGATCACGGAAGCCGTCGCGAACGGCGTCGAGCACGCTCTTCTTGCGGGCGCGCATGGCTCGCAGCGCCTCCTGGCTCGCGTCCGGCGCTTCGATGTCGGAGAACAAGCGGGCATAGAGCGCGCTCGGGTGAAGATCGAGCGTGATGGCGTTCCCCGCGCCCTCGAAGAAGAAGTTGCTGGGGCTCGTGGGCGGCGGGCCGCCCCACGTGGACAGGCCCGCGTTGCCGTCCACACCGACGTTGACGGAAGGCAGAGGCTGCCCCGCTCGCAGGTGCTCGCCGATCACGTGCTCGACGGAAGGTCCGTTGGCGCCGCCGTCGGTCGTTGCGTCCGCCCGCACCTCCCCGACCTGGTTCGTGTTGCCGGGCGCGAAGGCGCCCGTCGTGAGGGTGCCGGTGAGCGCGGCCTCGCGCTTGGCAGGATGGCCGAAGACGAACGCGTTTCCGCCCGTGCCGAGCACGGAGTTGTCGATCGACGTGACGAAGAGACAGCGGTCCTTCATCGCTTCGAGCGGCGCGGACACGTACGGCAGATCGAACGTCGCCCCCACCGCCGAGGGCCGCCATTGGCCGAGCGGCACGCCCATTTCGTAGGCCATCACGAGGATGCGCCGTGGCCCCGAGCGCGGACTCTGGGCGTGCGCGACGCCACCGAGCTTCTCGAGCCACGGCAAAGCCACGGTGATGCCGCCGAGGCCGACGAGCGCGCGCCTTCTACCGAATCGGACGGTCTTCGTCATGGTTCCACCTCTCGCCGGTACAAGAAGCCGTCGGTTTGGACGACGGCCAGCACCAAAGACCTCAGGTCGCCGCCCGTCGCGGCCACCTCGTTCCTCAACTCCGCCAAGCTGCAGGCGTCCTCGGCGAACTCCCGCCGGCCCAGCGCAAAGCGGTACCACTGGAGCGCATAGCAATCGCGCGCCTCTGCGGAGTTTGCGACCGTCTCGAGAAGCTCGATCGGGTCGTCGAACGTCGCCTCCGCGCCGTCGATCTCGATGGTCCCGGCGGCGTCGATGTCCGCGCCTTGTTCCTGCTCGCGCCACTGCCCCAGCGCGTCGTAGTTTTCGAAGGCGAGGCCCGTGGGATTGAACAGCGCGTGGCAGCCGGCGCAGCTCGGTTGCTCGAGCAAGGGCGCGAGGCGCGCGCGCGCCGTCGGCAACTGCGAAGTATTGCGAAGCGCCGACTGCGTATCGACGTCGCCCGGCAGCACCGGGAGCGTGCGGCAGAGCACCTCGCGTTGAAAGAACGCGCCGCGGTGAATCGGGTTGGTCCGATTGGGGTACGCATGCGTCGCCATCGTCGAGACCAGCGAGAAAATGCCGCGCCGATCGGGCAAGAGGGTCACGGCGCCCTCGCTCGCCGGTGGCTCGACACCGTAGAGGGGCGCGAGGTCGGCGAGCAGCGGCAGCTCGGCGCTGCCGAGCAACGCACTCACCGTGCCGCCCGGGCTCCGGAACGCGTGCCGCGCGACCTCGCCCGCTTCTCGCCCGAGCGCGGTCCGAACCTCCGCCGTGAAGGCGGGGAACAGCGCGGCATCCTTCTCGGTCTCGGCGAGCTCGTAGTGATGAAGCCAGTCGCGATGCAGACCCTCGAGCGCCTCGGCGAAACGCGGATCGCCGAGCAAACGCTCCGCCGCGCCGACGATCTCGGCGGTCGTCGAGAGCCTGCCTTCGCCGGCGGCCGCCAAGAGCTCGTCGTCCGGCGGGCCTTCCGTGAGCAGGAACGAGAGCCGCGTCGCCATCTCGAAGTCGTCGAGCCGCACGAGCCCGGGCGCAGCCGGAGCCGCGCCGTGCTCGACTCGATACAGCAGCGCCGGGGCCTGCAAGAAGAACTGCAGCAGCGCCGACCAGGCCGCCACCGCGCCCTGCGCGGGGCGGAGCTCGTCGTAGACGCGCTGCGCCAGCGCGTGCTCCGCGTCCGTCAGCGGGCGGCGATACGCGCGCTGCCCGAAGTCGTCGATGAACGGCGCAATGCAGGCGTCGACGTTCTCGTCGGCGAGCTCGGCGGGCAGGTCGCACGGCAACAAATGTCGCAGGTACGGCTCCGGAGCCTCCAGCACGACCTCCGCGATTCGCTCGGCCTCGTCCTCGATCGCGTTGCTCTCTGCGGTATTGACGATGTTCGCTTCCGCGTCCCCCGCAAAACCGGCGCTGATCTGCGTGCGCGGAAACACGGACCCTTCGAGCACGTCGGGCGCGAGCTCTTCCCCGAACAGCGCGCGCAGCGTGTTGGCATACTGGGCGGACGAAAGCCTCCGCAACGGCTGCGCCGGGAGCGTGCGCGCGTCGCACGCGGCGGGGACGTCGGGCGGATTGCCGGTTCCGGCGCCGGGCGTCACGTCCGGCGGCGGCTCAATCCCGCTCGTGCCTCCGGTGCCCGGCGTGCCGGCCGTGCCGGCAGTGCCGGAGGGATTCGGGCCCGCGACGGAGCCCTGGCACCCGAGAATCACGGCGGCCGACGCCGACGCAACCGCGAGCAGCGACGAGCGGCTGCGACCAGCGCAGCCTCTTCCCGGTAAGGCCCCCCGGAGCCAATCGACTCGCATGTGCGAAACGATTTGCAAGCGCGGTGCCACGCAAAGATCGCGGGTAAGCCACGCAACCTCGCGCGTCGAGCGCGAGAAAACTTGCGTCAGCTCGCAAGAAGTTGCGGAGCCGGATCTCCCACCTTGGCTCCATTCCCGCGATCGATCCGAGTCAGAGCCGGAGCACGATCTCCCAATCGACCTCGGCGCGATCGAGCAACACCACGGTGCCGTACGCGCGCGGACCGAGGCGCGCCGCAAAACGCACCGCAATCGGCGGTTCGGCCAGACCGAGCGAGACCAGACGGATCCTGACTCGGTAGTCGCCGCGCACGACCTCCCCCTGCTCCAGGTACACGTTTTCCAGGTTCTTCCCGCGGCATTCGCC
>DASXWF010000888.1:0-3523 GCA_036503835.1 Polyangiaceae bacterium
ACGCCGAGGGCAACCTCGTCGTGCAGGAGCTCGGCGCGCAGCTCGTGGCGCTCGCGCTCGGCGTTCGTCCCGGCGAGCGCGTCCTCGACGCGTGCGCTGGGCGCGGCCAGAAGACCTCGCTCTTCGTCGAGCGCGCCGGCCCGGGCGGCGAGGTGTGGGCGAGCGACCAGCATCCGGAAAAGCTCGCGAACCTCGGCCGCGAGCTCGCGCGTCTCGGTCTGCCCCCGGCGCGCACCGCGGCCGTCGACTGGACGCTCGGCCCCGGCGACGTGCCCGGCGGCTTCGATCGCGTGCTCGTGGACGCGCCCTGCACCGGCGTCGGCACGCTGCGGCGCCGCCCCGAAATCGCCCGGCGGCTCACGCCGGAGGACCCCGAGCGTCTCGGCCGCCTCGCCCTCGCGATTCTGCGCGAAGCGGCAGGCCGCGCGCGTCCGGGCGGACGCGTGGTCTTCGCGGTGTGCAGCGTGCTTGCGGAGGAGGCGGAGCGGGTCGTGGAAAACGTCACGGACCTGCTCGAGCCCGTGCCCTTCGACGCGCCGGAGCTTTCGTCCCTCATCGGTGACGGAAGCTCCAGGCGCCTTCTGCCGCGTGCCGAGGGTACGGACGGCTACTTCGTGGCGAGCTTCGTGCGGCGCGGGTGACGCGCTACATGCACTCTGCGGCTGCGCCTAAGCACTCGAGGATGCACTCGGCGCCACCGGTGCCGAAGCACGCCGCGCACTCGGCTTGCGCGGCTGTGCATTCGCTCGCCACGCAAGCGTCATCGCACTCGCACTCGACCGTGCAGTCGATGAGCCCCTGGCAGTCTCCGCCCTCTTCGTAGCAGGCGAAGAACGGGTCGAGACAGGGGTCGAGGCAGGCGTCGAGGGCTTCACAGCCGGTCGGTTGCCGCATCGCCAAGCCGTCCTGGATGCTCTCGGCGTTGCACTCCTCGGGCGGGATGCCGCCGCCCGTGCCGCCCGAAGCGTTCGTCCCGCCGGTCGCGTCGGTGCCGCCGGTAGCGTCCGTCCCGCCCGAAGCGCTCTTTCCGCCCGAGCCGCCGGTCGAGCTCTTGCCGCCGGTGCCGTTCGATCCGCTCGAACCGCCCGTTCCGCCGCTCTTTCCCGCGCTGCCGGTGCCGGCGCTGCTGGTGCCGGCGCTGCCCTTACCGGCGCTCGAGCTCCCGCCGCTGCCGCCCTTGCTGGTGCTGCCACCGCGCGATCCGCCGGTTCCCGCGGCCGCATCGTCGTCCCCGTCGCTGCTGCCGCAAGCCGCCATCGCGAGACCGAGGCCGAACATCGCCCCGTAGCCGAGTTTCCATCCGTTCATTTCGTGTTTTCCCTTTGCAGGTTGGGGGACGAGTCGCGTTCAGCGACTCACGCGGTTTCTTCCGCCGTGCTTCGAAGCGTAGAGCAATTCATCGGCGCGACCGTAGAGTCCCGCGGCGGTCTCGCCCTGGCCGAGCTCGCCCACACCGAGGCTCACCGTGACCGGAATGGTCTTTCCGTCCCAGACGAAGGCGTGCGCCTCGACCGACTGCCGGATGCGCTCCGCCGTCGCCGCCGCGGACTCGAGCGGGGAGGGCAGGAGCACCGCGAACTCTTCGCCGCCCACGCGCGCGAGCAGGTCGACGTCGGCGACGCAGCTCTTCGCGACCTGCGTGAGCTCGCGGAGGACGGCGTCGCCCGCGGGGTGGCCGAAGCCGTCGTTGATGCGCTTGAAAAAGTCGATATCGAAGAGAATCAGGGAAATCGGGGTCCCGTTGCCGGCGGCGCGGCCCACCTCGGTCGGGAACGCCTCGTCGAAGCGGCGCTTGTTGAAGACGCCCGTGAGCGCGTCGTGCGTCGCGAGCACCATCACCTGCTCCAGGTAGCCGACCTCGAGCGGGCTGCGCGTGTACTTGATGACCGTGCGTCCGATCTTGATCTGGTCGCCGTCGACCAGCTCCTGCGACCCCTGGACGCGCTTGTCGTTCACGAAGCTCCCGTTCGTGCTGCTCTCGTCCCGGAGCACGTGCTTGTCGCCCGCGGTGAGCACCGTCGCGTGGTGGCGGCTCACCAGGTCGCTGTTGATGGTCAGGTGGACGTGCTCGGCCCGGCCGATCTGCACCTCCTCTCCGACCAGGTCGATGCGCTGGCCGAGCTCCTTACCCGCGATGACCACCAGGCAGGGCCGGTCGGGACCGGTCGGTAGCACCGACGCGAACGAAACCCGCGTCATGCGCTCGGGAAACAGCGTGTCTGTCCCCATGGGGAACGTCCAGGATTCACCGTCGGAAGCCCGCGGTCAATGTACCGCCCGGGAGCGGCGGAATGTGCGGCTCTCCGGGGGGCTCGAGCCTTGCCTCCCGTCGCGGAAAGGGACATAGCTCGGGGCCCCATGTCCGACCTCGATCTCACCGGCGCCCACAGCGCAATCGCCACCCCCTTCACCGCATCCGGCGCGGAGATCGACTGGGCGTCCTTCGACAAGCTCCTCGAAGCTCAGCTCGCCGGGCGCATCGCCGGGCTCGTACCCTGTGGGACGACGGGCGAGTCGCCCACCCTCAGCGACGACGAGCAGCGCGAGCTGATCGTGCGCACCGTGCGCGCCGCGCGCGGCCGCGCCAAGGTGATCGTAGGTACGGGCAAGAACGACACCAAGAAGACCATCGAAGCGACGCAGGCCGCCTTCGCCGCGGGCGCCGACGCCGCGATGATCGTGATGCCGTACTACAACCGGCCCTCGCAGGAGGGCCTGCTGCGTCACATTTCCCTGATTGCCGAGGCCGCTCCGGGCCCCCTCGTGCTCTACAACGTGCCCTCGCGCTCGAGCGTCGAGCTGCACGTCGAGACGCTGGTGAAGATCCTCGAGGCCTGCCCGAACGTGGTCGCCCTGAAGGACGCTTCGGGCGGCGTGACGTACTGCCAGGATCTCCTGTCCCGCGTGGGAAATCGCATCACGGTGCTGTGCGGCGACGATCCGCTCACCTTGCCGATGCTGAGCGTCGGAGCGAAGGGAGTCATCAGCGTCACGAGCAACGTCTACCCGCGAGAAATCTCCGAGGTCGTGGAGCTCGCGCTCGCGGGTCGCTACGAAGCGGCATGCCAGAAGCACGTCGCGCAGTTCGCCCTGCACCGGGCGCTGTTCTCGGAGCCGAGCCCCGCGCCGGTGAAGGCGGCGCTCGTCTTGCGCGGCATCATCGCGTCGGCGAGCGTGCGGCCGCCGCTCCTGGAGGCGAGCGCGGGATGTCGCGGGCGCCTGGCCGAGCTGATGGCCGCCTACGAGGGACGCGCGTGAAGATCGCCATCCACGGCGCCACCGGGCGCATGGGCCAAGCCATCGTGCGGCTGGCGCAGGCCGCCGGGGACGTCGAAATCGTGGGCGGCGCCTGTTCGCCGGGCGATCCGGGGGCCGGACGAGACCTCGGCGAGATCGCGGGCATCGGATCGATCGGCGTCGTGGCGGCGCCCGACGCGGGCTCGGCGCTGCTCGGTGCCGACGTGGTGATCGATTTCTCGACGGCGAGCGCCGTCGCGTCGCTGGCAGCGTTGGCCGCGCGCGC
>DASXWF010000889.1:0-8487 GCA_036503835.1 Polyangiaceae bacterium
GGGAAGATCGCCGTGGGCGCGCTCGAGCTCCTCGGGCAGCGGCTGCTCGTGCTCGGGGCGCTCTTCGGTGCGGTGAGCGCGCCGGGACCGAGACGGCGCGCCCGCCGCATCGTCGCGGTGGTCTCGGCGATCCTCGCGCTGACGCCAGCCGGCCACCTCGGATGGATCGGGCTCTTGGGCGTGCTCGCCCTGCTCGGCCGCGAGCTCCTGCGGCATCCGGCCGCGCTCGTCGCGTTCGGAAGCGTGTTCGCGACGGCCGTGACGCACGCGGTGTTCTTCGGAGCCTCGCGCTACGCGCTCGTCTGTTTGCCGGCGCTCGCGGCGCTCGCCGGGACGCTGCGGCCGGCCCGGGCGCCCGCTTGACAACCCCCGGGCAGGGGGAGGATCCTGAACGTCCGGAGCCCGCACAAATGCCGCTCATCGAAACCGAAGAAGCCGCCCGCCGCCTGGCCCGTGCGATCGCGAGCGATGTCTCGCTCTACAACGAGGAAAAGATCGTGCGCGGTCTCGAGCACGACACTCTGTTCGACGTGCTGTCGGAGGAGATCGAGGAAGGTCGCGCCCTCTACAAGAGCCGCGTCTCGCCGGACCTCTACCACCGGAATTTCTACGATCGGGCCCTGGTCGACATCCTGATCCGGTCGAAGGGGCACGTGAAGAGTCGGATCTGGTAGACCGGCTCCGCTTCGTGGTCGGGGAGGGGGCGCGCGAGCGCCTCGACAAGGTTCTCGCCCGCCTCATGCCGGAAGTCTCGCGCAGCGCGCTGCAGCGTTGGATCGCGGACGGACGCGTCCTGGTCGACGGCGCGCAGCGCCGCGCCCGGGACGCGGTCGGCGCGGGCGCGGTGCTCGAGATCGATCCCGGGGAGCGCCTGCCGAGCGCCGCCGAACCCGACGCCGAGATCCGGGTCGAGGTTCTGTACGAAGATCCCGAGCTCTGCGTCGTCGTGAAGCCGGCCGGTCTGGTGGTGCACCCGGCCCGCGGTCACTGGTCGGGGACGCTCGTGAACGGGCTGCTCGCCCGCCCGGGCTTCGGTCTCGTGCCTGCCGACCCGCGCGATCGCACGGGCTCGTTTCGTCCCGGCATCGTGCACCGCCTCGACAAGGACACGAGCGGCCTACTGGTCGTCGCCAAGACCGAACGCGCGCGCGAGGCGCTGAAGGCCGAGATCGGCTCCCACCGCGCGGAACGAAGCTACGTCGCGCTCACGCTCGGCGTCCCTCGCGCCGGCGCGATCCGCACGCACTACGGCCGCGATCCGCGCTCGCGCTTGCGCTTCAGCTCGCGCGTGCGCGAGGGCAAGCTCGCGCTGACGCACGTGAAGGTGCTCGAGAAGCTCGCCGGGGGGCGCGCTGCGCTCGTCGAATGCCGGCTCGAGACCGGCCGCACTCACCAGATTCGCGTTCACCTTTCCGAGCAAGCGGGGACGCCGATCCTCGGGGATCGGCTCTACGGTCGCGTGTCGCAGGATTCGGCGCTGGCGGCGATTTCGAGCGAGCTCGGGCGGCAGGCTCTGCACGCGGAGGTGCTCGGCTTCACGCATCCCACGAGCGGCGAGGCGCTGCGCTTCACGGCCGCGCCCCCGGACGATTTCCAGCGCGCGCTCGCGGCGCTGCGCGGCGCCGGGCCGAACGCCTCGACTGAGTAGTGCTAAAGGCGCAGCGCCGAGCCGAAGCGCTTCTTCAACGCGGCGACGCCGGCACTGCCGAACTCGTTGCCGAAGATTTCGAGCGCCCGCAGCGAACCGAGGCGCTTCGAGTCGGCGAGCGCCTTGGCGCCCGCGTCACCGATGCCGTTGGCGCTGAGGTCGAGCGTCTCGATGTTCTCGAGGAGCGGCGAATCGGCGAGCGTCTTGACGCCCGCGTCGCCGATGCCGTTGCCGGAGAGCGCGAGCACCTTGAGCGAGCCGAGCGACCCCGAGCGCGAGAGGGCGGTCGCGCCGGCCGAGCCGATTTCGCAGCCGAGCAGGAACAGCGAGCGGAGCTTGCCCGTGTGTCGGGATCCGGCGAGCGCCTTCGTTCCGTCGGGGCCGATCGGGTTCATGCTGAGATCGAGCGAGGCGATCTGAGCGAGCAGCGGCGAGCCCGCGAGCGCGCGTGCCCCCCCGGGACCGATGGCATTCCCGCTCAAATTGAGGACTTTCACGGCCGGGAGCGCCGTGCCCTTCGCGAGCGTGCCGACCCCCGTGTCGGCGATGTCGTTGCCGCCGAGATCGAGCTGGCGAAGCTCGCCGAGGTGCTTGGACTGGACCAGCGCGCGCACGCCTTCCGGGCCGAGGTCGTTGTCGCTCACGTCGAGCGCACCGAGTCCCTTCAGCGCCTTCGAGCCGCCGAGCAGCTTGCCCAGCCCGGGGCCGAGGGCCCGCGCCGCGAGATCGAGCCGTCCGACGCCGGACAGTCCGTCCGCGGTGAGCCGCTTGCCGAGCGCGTCGAGCGAGCGCGCGTCCGAGAATTCCTCGGTCCTGCCCTGGGCGCCGGCGAGCTCGTCGTCTTGGCCGGCGGCGATGGCCGAAGGGGGTGCTTCGCCCGGAGTCTCGGTCGTCGGAGCAGCCGTCGCTTGCGTTGCCGGCGTGGCGGGCTCGGCTTCACCGGCGGCTGCGCCGCCGCACCCCGCGATCAGGATCGGCAACACGAGCAGCGGAGCCGTCGCGAAGCGCATTCGAAATGCGAGTCTACTTTGCCCCGCCGCACGGCGTGAAGCCGAAACGGATTCACGGGGTTTCGGGCTCGCTCGTGACGGCTCCCAGGCGCTCGGGGAAGCGCAGCCTCAAGCAGGCGAGCGCCAGGAAGCCGACCAGCACCGCCCACCAGAGTGTCGCAAAGCGAATCAGGATCATCGCGGCCGTCGCGTCGCCCTCGGGGACTCGGCCCAGCAGCACGAGCTGCTTTTGAATCATGCCTTCCGCCACGCCGAGGCCTCCCGGCACCGGAATCAGCGCGCCGGCGAGGGTCGCGGTCGAATAGAAGAATACGGCCACGCCCAGCGGGACCTCGGCCGCAAAGCCGCGCAAGAGCACGTAGAGCGCGAACCCCTCCGCGGACCAGGCGACGATCGAGAGCGCCGTCGGCCAGAGCAACGCCGTGGGGCCCGCGACGACGCGCAGGCTCCGGAACGCGACGCGAAACTTGGGTCCGATCCGGCCGAGCAGCCCGCCGCGCCCCTCGCACCAGCCGATCACCGCGAGCGCGGGGCGCTCCCAGACGACGAAGGCGATGCCGGCGCCTACGGCGAGCGTACCCGCAACCGCCCAGCTCAAGCCTCCGGCGAAGGCGCCGCTGCCGACCACGATCAGCGCAATCACGCCGATCGCGTCGGTCAGGCGCTCGGCGACGACGATGGGCGCCGTGCGCTCGGCCGGCACGCCGTGGGTCTTTGCGAGAACGGCGCTCTTGAACACCTCGCCGACCTTTCCCGGCGTGATGGTGAGCACGAACCCGCTCAGGAAGACGAGCAAGCTGTCGAGCGTCCCCACACCCCGCACCTCGAGCCGCGCGAGGTAGTACTGCCACTTCGCGAAGCGGACGAGGTAGTTGGCCGAGGCGAGCGAGAGCGCGACCGCGAACGCGCTCCAGTGGAAGCGCCCGAGACTCTCCTCGATCCTGTGCAGGCCTGTGTACAGCACGAACGCCCCGTAGACGAGGACGCCGAGCAGGACCGCGCCCAGGATCCGCCGCACGAACCGGTTCATCGCCGCCTCGCTCGCCGCCACCGGACGAGGTAGTAGGCGGCCGTCGCGAGCACGAGCGCGAGCGCCACGCCCAGGACCAGCGCCGCCGGGACCGCTTGCGACCCGCGCGCGAGCCCGGGCGGCGGCCGCTCGAGGACGCTCGGCTCGGCCCCCGGAGCGCCGTCGCGCCCCAGGGCCTCGGGCAAAAGGCGGTCGTTTCGCATCGGGCAGGCTTGTAGTACGAATGCGCGACCGTGGCAGCCCCAAGCGTAGCGATGCGCGGCGACGCCGAGTTGCTTTCCCGAGCCGCAGAAGCCTGCAGCCGCCTGCGCGCGCAGGTGGCTCGTGCCGTCGTCGGACACGAAGAGGTGGTCGAGCTCCTGCTCGTCACGCTGCTCGCCCGCGGGCACGCGTTGCTCGTCGGCGTGCCGGGTCTGGCGAAGACCCTGCTCGTGTCGAGCGTGGCCCGGGCCCTCGATCTCGGTTTCGGCCGCGTCCAGTTCACCCCCGACCTCCTCCCGGCCGACATCACCGGCACCGATGTGTTGAGCGACGTGGAGGAAGGCGGGCGCGTGCGCCAGAAGATCGGATTTCAGCCGGGTCCGATCTTCAAGAACCTCGTGCTCGCCGACGAGGTCAACCGCACGCCGCCGAAGACCCAGGCGGCCCTGCTCCAGGCGATGCAGGAGCGTTGCGTCACCGTCGGCGGTGTCACGCACCAGCTTCCGGATCCGTTTCAGGTGTTCGCGACCAGAAACCCGATCGAGCAGGAAGGCACGTACCCGCTGCCGGAGGCGCAGCTCGATCGCTTCCTGCTCGAGATTCACGTCGAGTACCCGTCGGCGGAGGAGGAGCGAGAGATCGCGCGCCGCACGACGTCGGGACCGCTGCCCGAGCTCGATCGAGTCGTCACGGTCGAGGAGCTCCGCGAGCTCGGCGCCTTCATTCCGCGGGTGCCCGTGACGGACGCGGCGGTGGACCTGGCCGTGAAGCTCGCGCGTTCGTCGCGGCCGGGACAGCCGGACGTTCCGAAGCAGGTCACCGAATACGTGCGTTTCGGGGCCGGTCCGCGCGGCAGTCAGGCGCTCGTGCTCTCGGCCAAGGCTCGCGCGGTGCTGCGCGGAGAGGCCGCCGCGGACGTGGACGACGTGCTCGCTCTCGCCCTTCCCGCCCTCCGCCACCGCCTGGTCCTGAGTTACAGGGCCGATGTCGACGGCGTGGATCCCGCCGATGTGGTAGGCGCGATCGTTCGCCATGTCCGCTGACGCGGGCACGAGGACAATGGATCTTTCCGGGCTCAAGTCCGAAATCAAGCGGCTCCTCATCGAAGCGCTCGACCTCCGCGGCAAGACCGAAGCGGACATCGCCGACGACTCTCCGCTCTTCGGGGCGGGGTTGAAGCTCGACTCGCTGGACGCCCTGCAGCTCGCCGTGGCGCTCGAGGAGCGCTACGGCGTCGTCATTCCCGAAGGGGAGCAGGGTAAGCTGATTTTCGCTTCCGTGAGCGCGATCGCCGCCTTCGTGATGTCTCGCAGAAGCGAATAGGACGCGGGCGGAGTAGGATCGTGGCAATGGCGTTCGAGCGCGTCGCGGTGACCGGCGTCGGCGTCGTGTCGGCCCTCGGCTACGGCGCAGCGGCCACGTTCGATCGCCTGGTCGCCGGCGAGCGCGGGATCCGCGAGCTCCGGCTCTTCGATGCTCTCGACGCTCGCTGCCGTCTGGCCGCGGAGGTGCCGGATCTCGACGTGCGGGCCGTGGCTCCGCCGGACGAAGCGGAGCACTGGTCGCGGAGCGACGCGCTGGCGGTGCTCGCCGCGCGCGAGGCGCTCGCGCAGGCGGGGGCTCGCGGAGGGCGGCTCGGGGTGAGCCTCGGCGGGACCACCGGCGGCATGCTGGAAACCGAAGGGGGCCTGCTCGCCGGGCCGCTCGACCGCGTCGAGCCCGCGCGCGTGGAGCCCCTGCTCTCCTACCCGCTCGACGTGACCACGGAGCGCGTGGGTCGAGCCGTCGGCGCCGTGCGCTTCTCGACCGTGTGCGCGGCCTGCGCCAGCGGGGCGCTCGCGCTCGTGGAGGCGGTCGAGTGGCTCGCGAGCGGGAGCGTGGAGCGAGTGATCGCGGGAGGCAGCGACGGGCTCTGCCGGCTCACGTTCTTCGGATTCGATTCGCTCGGCGCGCTCGCGACCGAGCCGTGCCGTCCCTTCGATCGGCGGCGTGCGGGTTTGAGCCTGGGCGAGGCGGCGGCATTTCTCGTGCTCGAACGCGAGTCGACCGCGCGCGCGCGCGGAGCCGAGATCCTCGCTTTCTTGAGCGGCGCGGCGACGGGTGCAGAAGCGCACCACATCACGCACCCGGAGCCGTCCGGAGCGCACGCATCGAAGCTCGTACGGCGGGCGCTGTCGTCCGCGGGCCTCGGACCGAGCGACATCGACTACGTGAATGCCCACGGCACCGGCACGCTCCAGAACGACGCGATGGAAGCGAAAGCGCTGCTCGATGCGCTCGGCGGCGAGGCCGGGCGCGTTTTCGTGTCGTCGAGCAAAGGGCAGCTCGGCCACACGCTCGGAGCGGCGGGCGCCGTCGAGGCCGTCGCCTGCGTCCTCGCGCTCCAGCGCGGCGTCGTTCCGCCGACCGGCGGACTCGAAGAGCCCGAGGTGCCGGGCCTCCGGCACGTGTTCACCCGGGGCGTGCCCGCGCCGCTGCGGTCGGCGCTTTCGGGCTCGTTCGGCTTCGGGGGGACGGGAGCGGTGCTCGTCTTCGAGCAGGCGGCGGCGGCCCGCCGGGAGCAGCGCCGGGACCGTGCACGAGCGGTCGCGATCACGGGCGCGTGTGCCGTCTCGGCCGCAGGCGTGCTCGCGAGCACGCAAGCCTGCGAGCAGCTGCTCGGCGGAGCGCGCGGGAGCGGGGGGCCGATCGCGCCCGATCCTCTGGCCGCGCTCGATCCGGAGCGCTCGCGGCGTTTCGATCGGCATGCGGCGCTGGTCACGCTCGGCGCCGAGCGGGCGCTTGCGGACGCCGCGGCCGCGCCCGAAGGGATCGGGCTGGTCGTGGGGACGGCGTTCGGCAGCGTCGAGCGCTCCGTGCGGTTCGTGTTGCGCGCGGCCGATCGCGGCGTACGGCGCGCGAACCCGGCCGACTTTCCGCATCTCGTCGCGTCGGCGTCGTCCGGCAACGGCTCCATCTACCTCGGGCTGACCGGTGCGGCGCTCTGCTGCTCGGACGGCGCGGCGAGCTATGCGGCGGCGCTCGCGAGCGCGCTCGCGTTTCTCGCGACGGGGCAAGCGGGCGCGGTCCTGGCGGGCGGCGCGGAAGGTTTCGACCCGGTCGTCGCCGAGGTGCTCGGCAAGGCTTCCGGGGCTCCACGCAGCGAAGGCGCGGGCTTCGTTCTGCTCGAGGGCGCCGAGGCCGCGCAGGCTCGCGGCGCGCGCGTGCTCTCGTGGATCGAGGGCAGCTGGCTCGCGCCGTTCGGCTCGAGGCTCGACGATTGCGTGCGCGCGCCGTCGAGCACGCGCTGTCGCGTCGTGATCGACGCTCCGTCCGCCGAGCTCGGCCGCGCGCTCGACGCCTCGCGCTGGGGCGCGAGCGCGCGAAGCAGCGTGGTCGAAGCGGCCGGTCTGCACGAAGCGCTCGGCGCGCTCGCGCTCGTGACCGCCGTCGGGCTCATTGCCGGCGAGGCTGCGGACGAGGTGCTGGTCGCCAGTATGGGCCGCGTGGGGCCGCGGCTGACGCTGCTCTGTCGCGAGGAGCCACGACGATGAAGCCCGTCGCCGTGGTCGCCGCGGGCGCGGTCTCGGCGTTCGGCGACGGCGAGGACGCGATCCGGCTCGGCGCTCCGGGTGACCTTCCCGAGAGCGCGATCGAAAAAGACGCGGAGTTTTCCCCGCTGCTCGGCGGCGCGCGCACCGCGCGCGTGCGGAGCCTGTCGCCGGCGGAGCCGGAGCGCGCGCGGGAGTTGCTGGCTCGGGCCGCCGCCGGCCTGGTGCGTGAGCTCGCGCGCCGGATGCCCGCCTGGAAGGAGCGGCGCATCGCGCTCGCCATCGGCACTTCAGGCGGCGGCATGTCGAGCCTCGAACAGGCTCTCGCCCGGCGCGCTTCCGGTGAGCCGATCGGCGAGCGGTGCGCGAGGGCGGCCCTTTATGCCGGTCCGCTCGCCGCGCTCGGGCCCGCGTTCGGCGCGGAGTTCCCCGGCGTCTCGATCCTCGCCGCGTGCAGTTCCTCGACCTTCGCCCTCGGCCTCGGCTGTCGCTGGCTCGAGGCCGGACGCGCCGATCTCGTGATCGCGGGCGGCTACGACGCGCTCAGCATCCTGATCACGACCGGCTTCGCCGCGCTCGGCACGCTCACGGCCACGGCGCCGCGCCCGTTCCGGCGCGAGCGGGACGGCATGGCGCTCGGCGAAGGCGCGGCGCTGCTGGCGCTGGCGCGGGCCGAGGACGCGACCGTGTCGCTCGGGACGATCCTCGGCTTCGGCGCGACCAGCGACGCCTTCCACGTGACGGCGCCCGAGCCTCGCGGCCGGGGGCTCACGCGGGCGGCGGAGCTCGCGCTCGCGGACGCGGGGCTACGGGCGCGGGATGTCGATCTCGTCAGCGCTCACGCCACCGCCACCGCCCACAACGACGCGGCGGAGGCCGCCGCCCTCGCTGCTTTGTTTCGCGAAAACGTCTCCCCGCCGGTGCTGCACGCCTACAAGGCGGCCGTCGGGCACAGTCTGGGCGCGGCGGGAGCCCTCGAGACGCTCGCCGCGTTCCGGGCGCTCGCGAGCGGAGTGTTGCCGGCGAGCCCGGGGGAGGGCGCGCTCGAGCCGGGCCTCGCGGGCAGCG
>DASXWF010000890.1:0-3052 GCA_036503835.1 Polyangiaceae bacterium
ACCCTGCGGGAAATCGGCGAGTACATGGGGATCCGCTCGACGAACGGGGTGAACGACCACCTCCGTGCCCTCGAGCGCAAGGGCTACCTCCGCCGGGAGGATATGAAGAGCCGGGCGCTGAAGCTGGTCGAGGACGCCATGCCTGCCGCACCGCGCTCTCCCATCTCGGAAGAGGACATCATCGAGGTTCCCGTGCTCGGTCGGGTGGCCGCCGGCCTTCCGCTGCTCGCGGAAGAAAACGTGGTGGATACGGTCCGCGTCGATCGCATGCTGATCCGCGGCGGTCGCGAGGTCTTCGGCCTGCGGGTCACCGGCGACTCGATGATCGAAGCCGGGATTTTGGGGGGCGACTACATCTTCGTTCGCAAGCAGACGGTCGCCGAGCGCGGCGACATCGTCGTGGCCCTGATCGGGGACGAAGCGACCGTGAAATACTTCTATCCGGAGCGCGACTACGTGCGCTTCCAGCCCGCCAACGCCAAGATGGCGCCGATCCTGGTCCGCGCGAGCGACTTCAAGTCCACGATGCTGCTCGGCAAGGTAGTCGGGGTCTATCGACGGCTCTGAGACCCGACCGCGCTGGCTCGCCGCCCGGCTCGGTCGGCCTGCCGAGGGGTCAGGGGCAAACTCGGCTGAAAACCCCGGTTGACGGAAACTTCGCCGAATTGCTAGCGTTCCAGGCGAATTGCGATCGCCGCCGGTCGCGTGAAGCGGATGCGAAACAGCGTACCCCTCCCTCCCTCCCGGCGTGGTCTCACCCCGCGGCTCGGCCTGCTCGCGCTCGGGCTCCTCGCGCTCGGCTGCGGCAACACGCTCTACGCCATTCAGATGAGCGCCGCTTCGGCGAAGCTCGAGGAAGCGCGTGAGCTCGGCGCCGAGCAGTACGCCCCCTACGAGTATTGGTTCGCCGTCCAGCACATCGACAAGGCTCAGACCGAAGCCTCCGAAGCCGACTACAGCGACGCCGTGAAGCTCGCGTCCGTCGGTGAGGAGTACGCGGACAAGGCGATTCAGCTCGCGCGTGACGCGCACCGCGGAGCGGGACGGTGAGTCCGATGCAGCGCGTGGTCGGCTGGCTCGCCGCCGGCATGCTCGTCGCGGGCTGCGGCCAGGCTCCGAAGCTTCGCGGGCAGATCGCCGGGCTCGAAAAGATCGTGGAGCAGGCGGAACGCAACGGCGCGATGCGCTGCGCGCCGCGCGAGCTCGCCGTCGCGAGGAGTCAGCTGCGGTTCGCCTCGCTCGAGCTCGATCAGGGCTTCGTCTCGAAGGCGCAGGCGCACCTCTGGTCGGCGGGGCCGAACGCGCAGGCCGCGCTCGATCTCTCGCCGCCGCAGTACTGCGCCGAGCGCCAGTTCGTCGAGGCTCCGCCCGCGGAGCCGGACACCGACGGCGACGGGCTGCTCGACCTGGTCGACGCCTGTGTCCTCGAGCCCGAAGACAAGGACGGCTACCTCGACGAGGACGGCTGCCCCGAAATCGACAACGACCTCGACGGCCTGCTCGACGCGGCGGACAAGTGCCCGCTCGAAGCCGAGGATCCCGAAGGCTTCGAGGACGAGGACGGCTGCCCGGATCCCGACAACGACAAGGATACTGTGCTCGACGTTCAGGACCAGTGCCCGAACGAGCCCGGCTCGACCACGCAGGATCCGATCGGGTGCCCGGCGAAGCCCGCGCTCGTGGTCGTCACCGACTGCGAAGTGAAGATCACCCAGCAGATCCACTTCGAGTACAACAAGGACAAGATCCGGCCCGAGAGCTTCCCGATTCTGGACGCCGTGGTGGAGGTCCTCCAGAAGAACGCGGACATCAAGATCGAGGTGCAGGGCCACACCGACAACCGCGGCGGCGCCGCCTACAACAAGGACCTCTCGAACCGGCGCGCCGGCAGCGTCCGGAAGTACCTGATCGCTCACGGCGTCTCGACGGATCGGCTGACCTCCATCGGCTACGGCTTCGACCGGCCGATCGTGGACAACTCCACCGAGCAGAACCGCGCGCTCAACCGGCGCGTGCAGTTCATCCGCACCGAGGGCACGAAGGAAGGGTGCCCCAAGACGGGCGCCGGCAAGTAGCGGCCCGGCCCGCTGAGCGGTCAAGTAGCAGTGAAGTGTTCTTGCAGAGTCGTTCTGTGATTCGGCGGCGAAGCCGCGTGGCCACTGCCGCGCCTCCCCGCTCGCCTCGTCCCTCGTACGGGTTGCGCCCCCCCGTGCGAAAGGTGATCCATTTCGTCGAGCTCGGCGCACCTAGCGGGCGGTGGCACAGACCGGCCGGATGGTGGCCCGGCGTCCGCTCGTCCTCTTCGGGAGGCCGAGCGGCCTGATTCCGCGCTAGGCTGCGCCCGAAGCGTTCCCCCTCGGAGGATTCTTGTACCGACTGTACCGGCTGTTGCTTATCGCCCTGTTGAGTTCGATCGCCCTCCCCGCGTTCGGTCAGTACACCCGCGATACCGCGGCGAAGAAGAAGATCGACGAGGCGATCAACAAGTATTACGTCGAAACCGACTTCGAGAAGGCAGAAGGCGTCCTCCTCGGAACGATCAACGCGTGCGGTGAGAAGTGCAGCCCGCAGGTGTTGTCCAGCGCGTGGATGTACGTCGGCATCGTCCGCGGCAGCGGCAAGAACAATCAGGCGGGCGCCAAGGACGCATTCCAGAAAGCCGTCGCAGCTGACCCGCAGGTCAAGCTCGACATGGTGCTTGCGACGCCGGAAACGCAGGCGACGTTCGCCGCCGCCGCCGGCGGCGGCGCCGCGGCCGCGCCCGAGCCGACGCCCGCAGCCCCCGTCGAAGCGGCGCCTGCGCCCGGCGGCGGCCTGAACTGTTCGCCGAGCGTGCAAGAGGTGGAAACGCGCCGCCCGATCCCGATCCAGTGCTCGAGTGACGAGGAAGTCACGGGCATGGAGATCAAGTACAAGTCGTTCGGCTCGGACACGTGGAAAACGCTGCCGATGTCGAAGAAGGGCGACGCGTTCCGGGCAACCATCCCCTGCGACGCGACCGGCATCGCGGGCACGTTGCGCGTGTACGTGCGCGCGAAGGACGCGCAGGGCG